>CAYMTH010000830.1:0-2582 GCA_964393235.1 uncultured Solibacteraceae bacterium
CGAGAGCAGCGGCCCGTCCACCGCGATCGGCGCGATCACCGCGTTCACGCGCGACCCGTCCGGCAGCCGCGCGTCCACCATCGGCGACGATTCGTCGATCCGCCGCCCCACCCGCGACACGATCTTTTCGATGATACGCAGCAGGTGCGCGTTGTCCTTGAACTCCACCGGCGTCCGCGTCAGCTTGCCGCCACGTTCGATGTACACCAGCTTCGGCGTCGTTACCAGAATGTCGGAAATGCTCGGGTCCTGCAGCAGCGGCTCCAGCGGCCCCAGCCCGAATACCTCGTCCAGAACCTCTTCGATCACCCGGTCCTTCTCGGATAACGTCAGCGGCGTCCGCTCTTCTTCCACCAGCCGGCTCACCGCCGCGCGCATCTCCGAACGCACCCGGTCCGTCGCCATCGTCGAGATGGCCTCCAGGTTCACCCGGTCCAGTAGCTTCCGGTGCAGCGCGAACTTCAATTCCTGATACTCAAGCGTCGGTGTCGCCGCATTCTTGTTCAGTAGTCGGGTAACCCAGGCCTCGCCGCTTCCCTGCGGCACAATCGGTGGTGGTGCGCTCATAACTTAGCTCCCAAAAAACAAAAACTTCTTCTTCGGCTGCTCTTCCGGCAGCCCCGCCACCCGCCGCGCCAGGCGCGCCAGGTGCTGATACAGCTTCGACTCCGTCGCCAGCAGCTTCCCCTCCGGATACGCCTCGTGCAGCGCCGCCGTGTCGTCCGGCAGCACCGACGTCACCGGCACCCCCAGCAGCTTCTCCACATCCTCCGGCTCGATGTCCCGCTGCCCGGTCACCCGGTTCACGACCAGGCCCAGCCGGTCTCGCCCGTACCCAGTGTCCAGCAGGAGCTCGATCACCTTCCGCGCCTGGTGCAGCGCCAGCACGTCCAGCGTCGTCACCAGGTACGTCCGGTCCAGCTCCCGTACCGCCGCCAGCGCCGCCGGGCTGATGAACCGCCCCAAATCGACGATCGTATGAGGGTACAGCGAACGCGTGAACTGCAGGACTCCCGCCAACCGCTCCACCGGCAACTGCTCCCGCTGCGCCGCCACCGGCAGCCCCGTCAGCACGTCCAGGTTCGCCCCGCCCGTCGCCACCAGCGCCTTCCAGTAGCTCTCGTCCAACCGGTGCGCGTTCAGCATCGCCTGCGCCACCGAGTACGTCGACTTGCACTTCAACAGAAACTCCACCAGCCCGCCGTGCATGTCGAAATCCGCCAGCAGAATCCGCTCCGTCACCGCATGCTGCAGCGACGCCGCCACATGGCAGGCCACCGTCGTCGCCCCGCTCCCGCCCTTCGCCGAAAGGAACCCGTACGTCCTTCCGCCGCCCCGCGCCGGCGCCGCCTCCGCTTTCTTCACGAGCAGCTTCTCCAGCGCCGCCCGCAGCGGTTGCTCCACCGGCGCGTAGCAGTACTCCATCGCCCCCGCCCGGATCACCCGCAGAATCACGTCCGCCTGCGCCTCCGTGTGCACGATGATCACTGCCGGCGGCCGCCGCATCTGGTGCACCCGCGCCATCGCCTCGTCGATCGTGCCCTTCAAACCGGCGTATTCCAACACCAGCACGTCCGGACCCAGCGTCTCCACCCGCGCGCAGAACTCGTTCCAGTCCGCAATCGAGGGCTCGTCCACCAATACCCGGACCGGCAGGTCGGAGGCGCTCTTCCGCACCCCCGCCGCCAGTCCGGCGTCACTCACTACGAATATGGCCGCTAACGAAACCAAAGTCGGAGATCCTCTCTTCCTCTTCCTAACGCGTCATCGCTGCTGTCGCTACGGCTTGGCCGGCGTCGCCGCCGGGGCCGCGCTCGGCGTGGGCGGCAGCTGCACCTGCGGCTGCGTCCCCACCGGCGCCGGAACCATCTGCACCGGCATGAACTGGATCGGCGCCGATCCCGGAGCCACCGGCATCGTCGTCGCCTTCTTCTCCGCCTGCACGAACTCCTCGATCCGCATGCTCTTCGTCGCGCTCGTTACCGGCACCGGCCCCGTCTCTTCCAGACCCGGATGCCGCGGAATCGCCGGTCTATCCTTGTCCAGCCACGGCTCGGGGAACTTCAGCTCCGGCGTCTTCTTGCCCGCCGGAATCGGCCGCACGAACTCCGGCGTCACCAGCACCAGCAACTCCGTGTTGGACTTGTTGGTTACCCGCGACCGGAACAGCCGTCCGAAGAACGGAATGTCGCCCAGCCCCGGAATCCGGCTCAACGACTCCGTCACCCGGTCGTCCAGCAGGCCGGCGATGGCGAAACTTTGCCCGGGTTCGAGCTCCACTTCGGTTGTCACCTTCCTGGAGGAGATGCCGGGGATCGTAAACCCTTGGAAGTTCAAAGAATTCGCATAGTCCAGGGAACTTACCTCCGGGCTCACCTGCAGTCGGATCGTACCACGCGGCGTCACCACCGGCGTGAACGAAATCCGCACGCCGAACTCGCGGAACTGAATTGTCACCGCACCCAGGCCGCCACCACCGCCCTGCAGCATCGGGAACGGGAACTCGCCGCCCGCCAGGAACGACGCTTGCTTCCCGTTCGACGTCAGCACGTTCGGCTCGGCCAGAATCTGCAGCAGCCGCT
>CAYMTH010000831.1:0-242 GCA_964393235.1 uncultured Solibacteraceae bacterium
AGAAGGGCCTGGTCCAGTTGGCGAGGGTGTTGGCGGGGGTGGGGGTTGAGAACGACCGGCCCATGCCGGTCTGGCTGTAGGTTTGCGCGATGCGCTGGTGGCAGGGGGCGCAGGATTGGGCGGGGGCGTAGGGGGAGGATTGGGGTTGGGCGGCGGTGTAGAGGGCGGCGGCGAGGGCCGTTACCGGGAGGAGGGCGCGGAGGCGGCGGGCGCTCTTTGGAGAGACGACGGCGTCGACAGAG
>CAYMTH010000831.1:252-2579 GCA_964393235.1 uncultured Solibacteraceae bacterium
TCATCATACCATGATGAGGATTTGCGGGGGCGTCCGATGGACGTGGGGGGACCGACTGCGGTAGAGTTTGACGCACGTACACGAGAGGTGTGCGTGATTCGTTACTTAAGGAGACCGAGATGGCGAAATATCTGGTTCAGGCGACCTATACGGCCGAGGGGCTGAAAGGGCTGGCGAAAGATACCGCGAAGGGCCGCAAAGCGGCGGTTCAGGCGGCGATGAAAGCGGTCAACGGCAAAGTGGACTGCATGTATTTCGCTTTCGGCGACGCCGACGTGGTGCTGATTGTGGATGTACCGGACAATGTGGCGGCGGCGGCGATATCGATCGCGGTGTCGTCGAACGGGACGGTGCGGACGCGGCTGACGCCGCTGCTGACGGTGGAAGAGGTGGACGCGGCGCTGACGCTGCCGTCGAAGTACCGGGCGCCCGGGGCGTAGCGACGCGGGCGCGTCAGGAGGGTGGGCGGAGGTAGAGGCGGAAGGTCTCGGTGGCGTCACGCTCGACGATGGTGGCGCCATCGCTGAAGAAGTCGAGTTTCGCGCTGGCCTTCACTTCGATCGTCCCGTAGGCCGTTTTGTAGCGTTTCGTTGGGTCGGACTCTTCCCAGGGGAAGACGGCGATGACGAATTTGGAGCCGATGGTGATGTCGTAGTCGGTCTGGTATTCGTCGGGGATATTGACGTCGACGATGGGCATGATGCTTTCGTCGGGGCGGGTGATCTGCGCGTTGATCTTCCAGGTGGCTTCGGAGCCGGAGAGGGCGAGGGGGGAGTTTTCGGAGGCGACGATGCGGCCGAGGATGGTGGTCCACGAGCCCATGACGGAGCCGGTGGTCCACTCGGAGGTGATTTCGAGCTGGTAGTCGTAGTAGAGGTTATCGAGGGCGCGGTGCTGGCCGGCGATATCGCCGGCGAGAGCGCTGAGGCGGCCGCTGTACCAGTATTCGTCGCGAGAATCGCCGAAATCGAGGAGGCCGGGGCCGGTGCCCCATTTGCTGTAGCGCAGGAACTTGGATGCGGCGCTCATGTTGGCGACGATGAAGGTGCCGAGGCTTTGGAGGCCGAGGCCGGCGACAGCGACGACGACACCGACGGGGGTTTCGGCGAAGACGGTGCCGCCGAGGGTCATGGCGGCGCCGACGGTGCGTAGGCCGTGGACGACGGTTTCGTCGGTGGTGCGGCCGGAGACGGTATCGGCGCCGGCGAGGACCATGTCGATGCCGGCGGAGGCGACGGCGAGCGGGGAGAATTTGAGGGTCTTCGTGCCGTAGAGGCGAAGTTGGGGGTCCCAGAGTTTCACGCCCACGAGGCCGGCGTTGGTCTGGACGGCGGCATAGGCATCGAGCAGGGCGCCGGAGGCGTTGAGGACGGTCTGGAAGCCGGGATTGGACTTGAGATCGTCGTAGGCGTAGGCGAGATTGACGGCCTCAATGCCGATGGCGGCGATTTCCATGCCGGTCGTGGCGATTTTGAGGCGGGTGACGTTCGGGGATACGATGATCTCCACCGTCTCTCCGGTGAGACCGGCGCGGCGGGCTTTGCGAAACTTGCGCCGTTCGATGGCGGCGAGGGCGCGGCGCTCGGCGCGGTTGCCGGCGCGTTTGAGTTCGATGCCATGGGTGCGGCGGATCCATTCCTCGAGGGTGGTGATCGCCTCTTTTTTGTAATGCGTCACCCAGTTCGAGGCTTGGTGCTCGAGCAGGCCAACCTGGAAGTTGAGTGCGGTGCCATGGCCCTTGCGGGCGGCGGCGAACAGGATGGACTGGCCACCGTGGGCGAGGGGTTTCTTGCCTTCGACGATGTAGCGGTGGAAGGTTTTGCGGAGGTACTCCTTGCCGGCGTGCAACTGGTCGATGCCGCAGTGGATGCTGTAGACGAGTTTGCAGAGGTCTTCCCAGGCCGAGGGGTTGGAATCGGCGGCGGCCTGATAGTCGTCGAGGGCCTCGGAGAACGGGGCGTGCCAATCGGTGGGAAACTTTTCGTCCCTGACGGCGGAGGCTTTGCCGGAGCCGTCGTCGAAGAGGGTGAAGAAGCGCTGGCCGTCGCGGAAGAAGGCGTCGTTCTGGTTTTCGAGGCCGATCCAGCGGACGAGATCTTCGCCGGCGTTTTCGGAGGCGAACAGGAGGCGGGCGCTGGCGCGTTCGGTGGGGTTGATGAACTGGCGGAGGGAGTCGGTGATGTTTTCGGCGAGGTCTTTGTTGGCGTGGGCGAAGTTCTGGATGCGCTTGGCGAGGCGGTAGGTGGAATTGGCGCTGAGGCGTTCCATTTCCTCCATCCAGCTGTTGAGGCGCTGGCGCGTGCGGCCGCTGCGGATGACCGCCTCTT
>CAYMTH010000832.1:0-1598 GCA_964393235.1 uncultured Solibacteraceae bacterium
CGGCCGGCCCCGGCTACCTCGGGTGCTGCTCCGGCGGTGGCCGCCAAAACCAAATCCGTAAAGTAGTTGCTGTTTCTCTGGCGGTCACCCCGCCCCCAATTTCGCACCGGACTCCTCTCCGGTTGAAAGGAATGCGGACATGTTCGAACAATCATTCGTGGACGGAACCGGGAAGACAAATAAGCCGTGGACCGTGTTTTTGTCGTTCCTGATTCAATCCGGCCTCATCGCGGTCGGCGTCATTCTCCCCATGATCTTCTTCGAAGGCCTGCAACCCGCGCAGTTGGCCTCGATGCTCGTCGCCCCGCCGCCTCCGCCCCCGCCTCCCCCGCCGCCGCCCGCCGCGGCTCCGGTGGAGGTGGTTAAGGTCATCCCGCGGCAGTTCGACGCCGGCCGCCTCGTCGCTCCGAAGCAGATCCCGAAAGACATCGCCATGATCAAGGAAGAGGAACTGCCTCCTCCCATGACTGGCGCGGTTGGTGTTGTCGGCGGCGTTCCGGGCGGCGTGCCCGGCGGCGCTCCCGGTGGCGTCATCGGCGGTATCATCGGCTCCGTGCCCACCGCCGCTCCGCCCCCGCCCCCGCCTCCGGCCGAAAAGCCGAAGCCGGCTGCTCCCCAGCGTATCCGCGTCGGCGGTAACGTGCAGGCCGCCAACATCGCTCGCATGGTCCGTCCCGCTTACCCCCCGCTCGCCAAGCAGGCGCGCATCCAGGGTACTGTCCGCTTCAACGCGGTCATCGCCAAGGACGGCACCATCCAGAACCTCCAGGTGGTCAGCGGTCACCCGCTGTTGATCCCCGCCGCTACCGAGGCAGTTCGCCAGTGGGTCTACAAGCCCACCATGCTCAACGGCGAACCGGTCGAAGTGCAAACCCAGATCGACGTGAATTTCACGTTGAGCAACTAATCGCAGTCCTCGGTTCCAGTTTTCGATCCCGGCGCCCACCGGGCCGGGATCAGCCGCCCCATCCATGGCGGTCAGAAGCAGCATCCGTCTCCGCGGGCCGGCCAGTCCGGCCAGCGCAGATGTAAACCTGCCCGATCAACATATCGGCAGAAAATCCCGAAGCCGGTAGACCGGCACACTGATTCAATTCAACTCGCAGGAGAAAATCATGGTTCTTCAAATGCAGGTTTGGGCGCTCAACCTGATGGCTGGTGGCGGTGCGATCTCTTTCGATCCCGCCGACATGTGGGCCCAGATGGGCTGGCTCGCCAAGGCCGTCGTCATCATCCTCTTCATCATGTCCGCGTGGTCCATCGGCGTGATGATCGATCGCCTTCTCGCCTATAGCGCCGCCCGTGGCGAATCGCGCAAGTTCGCTCCCGCTGTCGCCGGCGCCCTCCGCGAAGGCAAGCTCGACGAAGCCATCAAGATCGCCGACCGCTACAAGAAGTCGCACCTGGCCAAGGTCGTCGTTGCCGGCCTCCAGGAATTCCAGTCCCACAACGCCTCCACCGAACTGTCCGGCGAAACCATCGAAGCTTCCCGCCGCGCTCTCGAACGCGCGGAAGCCATCGTGACCGCCGAACTGAAGCGCGGCGTTTCCTCCCTCGCCACCATCGGCTCCACCGGCCCATTCGTCGGCCTGTTCGGT
>CAYMTH010000832.1:1608-2139 GCA_964393235.1 uncultured Solibacteraceae bacterium
GTCGGCATCATCAATGCCTTCAAGGGCATCGCTTCGGAAAAGTCCACCGGTCTCGGCGCTGTCGCCGGCGGTATTTCGGAAGCTCTCGTCACCACCGCTATCGGTCTGTTCGTCGCCATCCCGGCCGTCATGATGTTCAACTACTTCAACGGCCGCATGGAAGCCTTCACCGTCGAAATGGGCAACTCCTCCTCGGAGCTCGTTGACTACTTCATCAAGCGGATGCAGAAGATCGGCGCGAAGCACTAAGCTTCCGTCCGTTCCTGCTGTCTCTTTCCGCCGTCCGGCGAGTTGAATCCCGCGTTCGGGCGGGAGCCCCGCTCCCGCCCGTATGCCAGGTCCAAAAGGAGATTGTATGTCCGGCACCACTCATAAGAAACCGAAAAAGAAATTTGGCGCTATGGCCGACATAAACGTCACCCCGATGGTCGACGTGATGCTCGTCATGCTCATCATCTTCATGGTCATCACGCCCATGCTCTCCAAGGGCATCACCGTGGAACTCGTCCAGACCAAGAACCCCATTGCCAT
>CAYMTH010000832.1:2149-2570 GCA_964393235.1 uncultured Solibacteraceae bacterium
ATCGGCGCGAAGCACTAAGCTTCCGTCCGCTCCTGCTCTCTCTTTCCGCCTTCCGGCGAGTTGAATCCCGTGTCCGGGCGGGAGCCCCGCTCCCGCCCGCCCGGTCCATAAGGAGAAAGTATGTCCGGCCCCTCGAAATCGAAAAAAGCTAAGAAGTTTGGTGCTATGGCCGACATCAACGTCACCCCCATGGTCGACGTTATGCTCGTCATGCTTATCATCTTCATGGTCATCACGCCCATGCTCTCCAAGGGCATTAGCGTGGAGCTCGTGAAGACCAAGAACCCCGTCGCCATGCAGAACGCCGATAAAGACGATGCCATCCTCGTGTCCGTCACCAAGGACGGCAAGGTCTACCTCGGCACCGACCAGTACAACAACCTGTCCGACATGGGCACCAAGGTCAAGGATCTCCTGACCA
>CAYMTH010000833.1:0-2567 GCA_964393235.1 uncultured Solibacteraceae bacterium
CTCCCACCACCGCCTCGCCTTTGCCCTCGCGCACGTCCTCGATCGCGCCGGCGCCCGCCGCATCCGCTTCGTCGAAAGCTGCTGGGCCTCCGCCGGCCCCCTCGAAGAGTACATGCTCGACTCGGGCTGGAACGTCCGCCAACTCCAGTCCATCTCTCCCCGCATCGAGTTTGAAAATACGAACGCCCTCGGCCGCGGCAAGCGCTACGTGCGGTTTAAGGTCCCCGGCGGCGGCCTCGTCGTCCCGTCCTACGAGCCCGACCAGCCCTGCGTCGAGACCGACGGCTTCGGCCGCCTCGCCACGCTCAAGGAACACGCCACCTGCGGCGTCACTCTGTCGATGAAAAACATCTTCGGCATCACCCCCGCCTCCATCTACGGCGACGACGCCGGCCTCGACGCCCCCAACGAATCCCCCACCAAAGGCCGCGTTAAAGTCTGTCACCTCGGCGAACGCCAGCCCGCTGCCATCGCCGCTCCCGAGCGCGATCCCGCCTCCCCCCGCGTCCCCGAACAGCGCATGCCCCGCATCACCGCTGAGCTCAACGCCGCCCGCCCCATCGACATCGCCCTCATCGACGGCATCGAATCCATCTCCGGCGGCGAAGGCCCCTGGATCAAGGGCATCGCCCTCACCCGTCCCGGCGTCCTCCTGGCCGGGTTTAATCCTGTTAACACGGACGCCGTCGGGACTGCCATAATGGGATTTGATCCGAGAGCGGCGATGGGGACGCCGCCCTTCGACAAATGTGCCAATACTTTCTTGATCGCGGAACAGCTTGGCCTCGGTTCGGCCGATCTCGCCCGCATCCCGGTTCTCGGCACGCCGATCGACGCCGTCCGCTACCCGTACCGCAAACCCTGATCCCTTATGAACGCCTGGCTTGACTCAATCCTGCTGCAGATGCCGCGCCTCACCTGCTCGGCCGCCATACTCGCCGGCATCCTCGTTCTCGTCCTCGTCTACCTCGTCAGCGTCTACGCCAAGCTCGAACTCCTCCGCACCATCCTCGCCACACTCGCCCCCTATACCGCCTTCGGCATGATCGTGATGTTCCAGTCCGAGATCCGCCGCCTCCTCGCCCGCATCGGTCAGCGCCGCGTCATCGGTTTCTCCAACCGGCTCCACCGCCGCGAAACCGTCGAGGAAATCCTCCTCGCCCTCCACCAGCTCTCCCAGCAGAAAATCGGCGCCCTCATCGTCGTCGAACGCGAAGTCGGCCTCCGCACCTTCATCGAATCCGGCGTCGCCCTCGTCGCCAACGTCTCCCGCGACCTCCTGCTCGCCATCTTCTACCCCGGCTCCGCCATGCACGACGGCGCCGTCATCGTCCAGGGCGACCGCGTCGCCGCCGCCGCCTGCTTCCTCCCCCTCACCATGAACCCGGAGCTCCTCCGCTTCCTCGGCACCCGCCACCGCGCCGGCATCGGCATCACCGAAGAAACCGACTGCATCTCCCTCATCGTCAGCGAGGAAACCGGCCGCATCTCCATCGCCGCCCGCAATGAAATCGAGTACGACGTCACCATCGACCGCGTCGAACAACGCCTCACCCAGCGCTTCACCCACAACGTCCCCACCCCCGTCTCCGAACTCGCCTCCGCCCGGGAGCCGGGCTCATGATCAATTTCTTCAAGCGCGTCTTTCTCTATAACATCGGCGCCAAAATCCTCTCCGTCGCCATCGCCGTCCTTCTCTGGATCGCCATCGTCGGCGAACAGGAACTCGCCACCGCCATCGACGTCCCCGTCGAATACCGCGACTTCCCCAAAGCCTTCGAGGTCTCCTCCGGCATGGTCAACCGCGTCAACCTCCTCGTCCGCGGCCCCGCCGGGAAAATCACCGACCAGTTCCTCAAAGAGGTAACCGTCATCGTCGACCTCCAAGGCGTCAAACGCCCCGGCGACTGGACCTTCAACCTCGACGACAAAGCCATTCGCCTCCCCGCCGGCGTCGAACTCGAACGCGCCATCCCCACCCAGATCCGCATGCGCTTCGAGGAACGCTACGCCCGCGACATCCCCGTCCAGATCCGTTACGCCGGCAGTCCCATGCCCGGCTACCGCATCGCCACGCAAGAGGTCCTCCCCGCGAGCCTTCGCGTCGTCGGCCCACGCTCCCGCGTCGAAGCCATCCAGTCCATCGACACCGACCCCATCGACCTCAACGGCGTCATCAGCGAAACCGAAACCCGCGTCACCACCTTCGTTGAGGACCCGCAACTCCGCATCGAAGGTGATTCGATGGTCCGCGTCCGCCTCGTCATGCAGCCCATCGGCGGCGGCCGCCTGGAGCAGTAGCGCTTGTCGCGCCAGCTCTTCGGTACCGACGGCATCCGCGGCGTCGCCGGCGACTACCCCCTCGATCCCCGCACCGTCTTCGGCTTCGGCCGAGCCCTCGGCGAATGGGCCCGCGCCCACGCCGCCACGCCCCGCGTCCTCATCGGCATGGACACCCGCGAGTCCGGCCCCGGCCTCGCCGCCCAGGCCGCCGCCGGCCTCGCCGCCTCTGGCGCCGAAGTCGTCTTCGGCGGCGTGTTGACCACCCCCGCCGTCGCCTGGCTCAC
>CAYMTH010000834.1:0-2566 GCA_964393235.1 uncultured Solibacteraceae bacterium
TTGGCGGCGACCGGCGCGGCCGGCGCGCTGCCAGGTGGAAGCGATGGTTCCGGGATAGCCGGCCATGACGACGGCATCGAGGGAACCGATGTCGACGCCGAGTTCGAGGGCGTTGGTCGCGACGACCCCGCGGATTTCGCCGGTGCGGATCGACTTCTCGATGGCGCGGCGCTCCTTGGGGAGGTAGCCGCCCCGGTAGCCGGAGATGCGGTTGGTGAGGGCGGGGATGCGTTCGGCGGCGTCCTTGAGGTAAGTCGTCAGGATTTCCGTGGCGAGGCGGTTGTTGGTGAAAACGAGGGTCTGCTGGCCGCGGTCGAGAAACTCGAGGGCGATGCGGCGGGATTCGGCGAGGTAGGAGCGGCGGATGCCGAGTTCGCGGTTGACGACGGGCGGGTTATAGAAAACGAAGTACTTTTCGCCGCTCGGAGCGCCGTTGCGGTCGACGAGGGTGAAGGGCTGTTCGACGAGGGCTTCGGCGAGTTCGCGGGGGTTGGCGATGGTGGCCGAGGAGCAGATGAACTGCGGGTTGGACCCGTAGAACTCGCAGATGCGGCGGACGCGGCGGATGATGTTGGCGAGGTGGCTGCCGTAGACGCCGCGGTAGTAGTGGAGCTCGTCGATGACGAAGTAGCGGAGGTTTTCGAACGCCTTGGCCCATTTCGTGTGATGGGGGAGGATGCCGGCGTGGAGCATGTCGGGGTTGGTGAAGACGACGTTGGCGCGTTCGCGGATGGCGCGCCGGGCGTCCTGCGGGGTGTCGCCGTCGTAGGTGAACGCCCGGATTTCGGGGGATTTGCCATCGACGCGGATGGAATCGACAAAGGCCTGGAACTCCTGGAGCTGATCTTCGGCGAGCGCCTTGGTGGGGAACAGGTACATGGCGCGGGCGCCGGGCTCGGCGAGGAGGCGATTGAGGACAGGGAGGTTGTAGCAGAGCGTTTTGCCGCTGGCGGTGGGGGTGACGACGACGACGTTTTTGCCTTCGGTGACGGCGGAGAAGGCGTCGGCCTGGTGGGAGTAGAGGCGGTCGAGGCCGCGGGAGCGGAGGGAGAGGGCGAGGGGTTCGGCGACGGCATCCGGGATATCGGCGAAGTCGCCGTCGCGGGCGGGCTGGTGCTGGATGGAGCGGACGGGGGAGTCGGGCTTTTCCATCCATTCGCGGAAGCGGAGGACCGCGCCGTCGAGGCCGGCCGGGCGCCGGAGGGTGAGGGCGGGATCGGACTGATCCGGGGAGGGCTCGGGAAACCCGAGGGTGAGGTTCATAGGCGTGGTTTCGCTTTTTCTTTGCTACCATGCCATAGAACGAGAATGCAACCGGGGGGCGGATTACCGGCGCAAAAACTCGTGGCGCTCGAGGGTCGCGGCGATGGCGAAGGGGTGACGCGAAGAACCGGAGTCCTTCGAGCCGCGTTCGTCGACACGTACGACCTTGCCCATGCAGCGCAGAAGGAGCGGTTCGTCTCCCGTCGAGGGAAGAGTCACCAGATATTCGATCAGTTCGCCCTTCTGCAGCCGCCCATCGGCCGTAAACAAGATGCCGCTGGAACTCAAGTTCCGCGTCTCCCCAACCTTCGGCAATGCTTCGCTTCCGGCCTTGACCAATTCGACCGGGAGCTTGAGTTCAAATCGTTGATTTTTGCGTTGTTCGTTCACGACACCCCCAGCCTAATGCGAATCACCTAGAACGGTCAATAGGATAGGTCCCATCACCCTAATACTTCAGTCCTGGTACTTTAGGCACATTTTGCAGGAGGGCTTTATTAACGTCCGTACATTTTCAGGCTGGGCGGTTGGTGGTGGGGCGGGCGCCCTCGATGGCATCGAGCCAGTAAGCGGAAGGCTTCGGCGCGTCGTTGGGACGGCGGGCGCCGGCAACGATACAGACAAGGGCGCCGAGACCGGCGAATAGGAGCACCGCGATAAGCAGGAGCATATAGAACCTAAGTAGTTATCGGCAGGAGGAATTCTCATATTTAGGCGGATTTGCCCGTGGAAGGGAGTTATAGTGAAGGCAGGAACATAGAGTAAAGCCGCGGTGGTAGATCACGGCTTGCGCTTCTGAGCGCAGTGGAGGCAATCCATGCTGGTTCGCGAAGACGACGCGTTGGAATACCACGCGTCACAGCCTGCGGGCAAACTGTCGATTTCGGCGACGAAACCGTGTTTGACCCAGCGGGACCTGAGCCTGGCCTACACGCCGGGTGTGGCCGTTCCCTGCTTGAAGATTCACGAAGACCCGGACCTGGTCTATAAGTACACGGGGAAGGGCAACCTGGTGGGCGTCGTCTCCAACGGGACCGCGGTACTTGGACTGGGCAACATCGGGCCGGCGGCGGGGAAGCCCGTGATGGAAGGCAAGGCGGTTCTGTTCAAGCGCTTTGCCGATATCGACGTTTTCGATATCGAACTGCGCGCGCCGAAGGCCGAGGACGTGATCCGTGCCTGCCAGATGCTGGAGCCGACGTTTGGCGGCATCAACCTGGAAGACATTAAAGCCCCGGAGTGCTTTGAGATTGAGGAGACGCTGAAGGAGACGCTACGCATTCCGGTGTTCCACGACGATTAG
>CAYMTH010000835.1:0-337 GCA_964393235.1 uncultured Solibacteraceae bacterium
GCGGATTCCTTGATTGCGGCAACTGCGGCAGTGCATGGGTTGGTGCTGGTGACGCGGAATGTGCGGGACTTCGAGGGGCTGGGACTGGCGATTTTGAATCCTTGGGGGTAGTGCGTGGCGCGCGACGATTGCAGGCGCGTGCCCGTTTCGGGTGGTGGTGATGGCGGCTGACGCTTGAGACTCGTTTCCGCGCGCGGGACCAACGCGCGCCTGGCCATCGTCCGCATGGGCGAAGCGGCTCATTGTGTCGCGGAAGAGGCGTTCTTCTTCCGTGGGGTGGGTAAGCAGGCGAACGGTCGGCTGAGTGGGGCTGTCCCTAACGAGCGGCGAGGTCCAG
>CAYMTH010000835.1:347-2565 GCA_964393235.1 uncultured Solibacteraceae bacterium
AGCTTGACGGGCTCGGTGTAGTCGATGAAGAAGGCGAGCATTTCGTCGTAAGTGGGGTCGCCCCAGCGGATCGCTTTGGTGGGGTCGGGGTTATACGGATTGTTCGCGGAGTTGTCGAACCAGCCGGTGGTGTGGAGGGTGGTGCCTTTCGGGAGATGCAGCGGCTGGCTCAATCGATAACCGGTCTGCCAGGCGAAGTTGTAACGAGGAACATTCAACAAAGTCTCTTTGCGTCCGTCGGGATAGACGGCTTCGATCCTCGCGGCGATGCCCCGGACGTGCATGTGGGGCATGATGGTGGTGATCCGCATATCGCGGTCAATGGTCCAGCAGGCGGTGGCGCGATGGCGATCGGCCTGGGCAGGAATCTGCATGTAGCCGTTGAAGACCAGTTCCGTGGTGACGAGCTCTTTCGGCGGCTCCTTCGCGAAGACGAAGCCGATGCTGGACTGGTCGGTCTGGACGGAGCCGGCGGTTTTGTTGTAGTGCACCTGGAAGGTCAGCTTGGAGCCCGCGGGAATCTTCTTGGCCGTGCCGGGTTGAAATACGTCCGGGTTCCGGCCGGGAGCCCATTCGGTGAGATAGATGGGCGAGGCGTCACGCCGGGAGGTGTCGAGGCGGCTGCCGCCCCCGCCATTGGGCAATGCGCAGCCATCGTTGTGGACCGGCGCATCGGCTTTGGTACGGCGGAGGAAACCATCGATATAGCGGATGCTTTCGCTGTTCCGCTTTACCCGCAGCGCGACGAGTTCCCCGGGGGTGAGGTTGGGCGACTCGGGGGCGGGCGGCGGCGAGATCCAAACGACGACGTGATGGACGACTTTGCGATTGCCGGGCCGGGCTTCGATGGCACTCACCCACTTGTCTTCCGAGAAATTGGTGGGGACCTCGAAGTATTGGTATTCATCGGGCCCGCTGGCCGCGACGGTGTAGGGTTTGGGCAAGGCGAAAACGGCGTCGGGCTGGCCGATGCTCCAGCCCTCGACGAACCGGGGAGCCGGGGGGAGGTCCTTGGGGTTGCCTTCGAGCGCGGCGGAGTCGACCCAGGCGACGATGGCGTCGATGTCGGCCTGGGGCATACGGCGGTCATTCTTGAACTGGCCGTGCGCGGGGTCGGCGTGCCAGGGCGGCATGGTGCGATCGAGTACGCGCTGGCGGATCGCCTTCGCCCACGGGCGCACTTCTTTATGGGTGAGGACGGAGAAGGGGGCGCCCTCTCCGGGGCGATGGCATTCGCCGCAGTGCCTGAAGACGATGGGCGCGATTTCCTTGCTGAAAGTCGGAGCCTTGGTTTGTTTGTTGGCCGCGCTGACGGAAATGGCGAATAGGGCGATCCAGAGTAGTCTCATTGCATCTTCTTTCGGGCGGGAGTGTACTTAATTCTTACACGGGATGGCAAGTGTTGTACTTGTGAAATACGCTGGCGGGGGGCGTTCCCCCGGCGATAGCCTGGTGCACCGACAGCGGTACTCCGGCGGGACTTCGAGGGGCTGGGGCTGGCGATTTTGCATCCTTGGGGGGCGCTCGCCCGCGCGGAGGGCGACGGGCTGGTAAGCTGCGAAGATGGCGACGGTAAGGCGCGGGAAGACGTATTTTGGTGATTGTCTGGAGGGGGAGGCGCCGTTGCGGCAGGGGACGGCGAAACGGCTGTGCCGGCTGGCGGCGAAGCTCGGCCGGATGGCGCCCTGGCAGTCTTTGGGAGAACAGGATCTGTTCGGGGTGCAGGGACGGAAGGGCGAGGAGCCGGACTTCGTCTCCGTGATGGGCGAGGCCGGGGAGTTCCGGGCGGTCGCCGTTTACCCGGGCGTGCGGGGTTATGCGTGGTTCCAGGAGATGGAAAGAGCCAACGAATCGGAAATGCGGCGGCTGATGGCCACCGAACGGACGATGATCTCGGTGGAGTATCCCGAGGTTGCGTGGGAGTTGACGGACCTGGATCAGGAACTGCTGGCCGGGTGCGGGGTGAAGGAGGGGACGGCGCCGTTTCGCTTCCGGAGCGTGCGGCCCGGGTGCGGGCCATGGTACGTGAACGAGGAGGAAGGGGCGCGGCTCGCCGACTGCCTGGAGGTGTTGATCGAACTGGTGACCGCGCTGCGGAAAGGGCACGACCGGGAACGGCTTTGGCCGGCGGATACGGACGTGATTCCGCTGTTCGGACCGTCGGAGGACGGATGGGGGATGCGGCTGCTGGAACTGCAACTGGACGAGACGTTGCCGG
>CAYMTH010000836.1:0-2564 GCA_964393235.1 uncultured Solibacteraceae bacterium
CTTCGTCCGAGCCGGCCTCACCGCCAGTGTCCGCCACACCGTCGCCGGCTACCCCCAGTGCAACACCGTCAACACCACCTCCACCCCCACCACCTTCCTCCCGTTCACCGAAGGCCTCCCCCGCGCCTTCCGCCGCCGCAACGCCGCCCTCCCGGCCACCTTCGACGCCTCCCCTGCCCCGTCCGCTCAGAACTTCCCCGGCGCCATCTACAACACCGAAACCAACTTCTATAACCCCACCCCCAACATCGTCTCCGGCGTCGACACCGGTGTCGCCTCCGCCGGCCTCGCCGACCACGGCACCCGCCTCGTCGCCCGCTTCTCCAACATCCCCGCCGGCGTCTCCCTCACCGCCTCTCTCAACTCCTTAAACCCCAACGCCAACGCCGCCGCTCGCCTCGTCACCACCAACGCCGACGGCTCCGGCCCCTTCACCCCCGCCGCCTCCGGCAACATCGCCATCGCCAACGGCTCCGGCACGGCCGTCTGGGAGATCCTCGCCGGCGACATCTTCACCGCCCAGACCTTCGAATTCTCCATCGGCGTCTCCTACGCCCCCGGCATCGCCACCGGCCCGCTCTCCGTCGCCACCGCCATTGCCCCGGCCGCCACCGGCACGCCCCGCACCCTTCTCTCCATCCTGCCCTGTACCGTCTCCGCCCTCACGCCCGCCGTCGACAGCGTCCCCGCCGCGGGCATCACCGGCAAAGCCATCGCCGTCACCGCCCCCGGCGCCTGGTCCGCCACCGCCGATGTCGCCTGGCTCTCCATCACCGGCGGCGCCGCCGGCTCCGGCAACGGCACCCTCACCTACGACGTCGCCGCCAACACCACCCCCTCCACCCGCACCGGCGTCATCTCCATCTCCGGCTGGACCGTCACCATCACCCAACCCTCCGCCACCTCAGGAACCTTCAGCCTGAACAAGGGCAGCGATTTCGTCGGCCCCAATGCCAGCTCCGGCACGCTCAACCTCTCCGGCCCCGCCGGCGCCCCGTGGCAGATCGCCGGCGGCGCCCCGTTCCTCACCTTCTCGCCCTCGTCCGGCGTCGGTCCCGCGGTCATCACCTACAGCTTCACCGCCAATCTTGCCGCCGTCGCCCGCACCGCCGTCACGCTCATCGGCGGCGCGATATTCAATCTCTCCCAGGCCGGCATCCCCGCCGTCCCCGTCACCCTCTCCCCCACCTCGGACTCCGTCCCTATGTCAGGCGCCATCGCCCGCACCATCAACGTCACCGCCAACCCCCTCGCCGCCTGGACCGCCGTCGGCGACCCGCCCCGCGTCACCATCCTCTCCGGCGCCTCCGGCACCGGCAACGGTACGTTGACCTATTCCGTCACGCCCAGCCCCAACACCATCAGCCGCCAGTACGCTCTCACCATCAGCGACCAGCCGTTCTTCATCGATCAGTCCGGCCCCACCACCGTCAACACCGGAGCAATCTCCGGCGCCGGAGCGGCCAACACCTTCACCTTCCGCTTCAACCATCCCATCTCGGCCGGCAACCTCGACGTCGTCAACGCCCTCATCAACACCGCCCTTAACGGCAACAACGCCTGCTACATCGCCTACTCCCGCCCCAACCAGGTGCTCTATCTCGTCAACGACGGCGGTCCCGGCGCCGGCCTCTCCGCCGGCCTCCCGCTCGGCGGAAGCGGCTCAGTGTCCAATAACCAGTGCACCATCTACTCCGAGGGCTCCTACGCCTCCGAATCCGGCCAGCAGCTGACCCTCAGCGTCAACATCCAGTTCAAGCCCGCCTTCGCCGGCGCTAAGGTCGTCTATCTCGCCGCCCGCGACGCCGGCGGCGCCAACTCCGGCTGGTTCACGCAAGGCGTCTGGACGGTCCCCGGCACCGCCGTCACCTACCCGCGCCCCGTCTCGCTCACCGCGATCAGCCCCACCACGACGCTCGTGTTCGAGGACCAGACCAGCGCCAACAACCTGCAAACGGTCTGGGCGCTCGTCAGCACCGCCGTCGACGGCCGCGCCGCCTGCTACGTCGCCTATCACGTCCCGTCGAACCGCCTCTACCTCGTCCCCGACAACGGCGACGGCGCGCAGGCCGCCAGCCGCGCCTGGACCTTCCCCGATCCCACGCCGCTCGAAAACTCCCAGTGCCGCGTCTTCCCCGCCGCCACCGAGGTCATCAAGTCCGGCAACCGCCTTTATCTATCTCTCTATATCAGCCCCAAAATCGGCTTCACCGGCCCCCGCGCCATCTGGACCGCCGTCCAGACCCTCGCCGGCCAGGTCAGCCCCTGGACCGCCGCCGGCAGCATCTTTTCCTCCTTCTAATCCAGCACATACGGAAACCAGTAGCAGCATTCGACCCGATCGAAGCCAAACCGTTATCCAAAGATAACAATCTAAAGATGGATTGCCCACCCTCCCCCTAGGGTGTTTTACTTACCTAGCATATTCCGACATCCGCGACGTTAGTTCCCCCTGCAGCTGCCTCGTGGGCCGGGTCTCGTATTTCCTAGACGGCGATTAGCACGACGCCTCTACAACCGTCGGCGCGCGCACTCCTGCGCTCCCGCGCTCATTTGAGGTCAAA
>CAYMTH010000837.1:0-2550 GCA_964393235.1 uncultured Solibacteraceae bacterium
AGCTCGACACGGTCGCCGGCGGTGGCGGCGCGGGCGGCGGTGAGCTGGTGGCGGCCGAGGAAGGAGCGGGTGCCGTCGGGGTGGGAGGGGGGAAAGTCGAAGAACTCGTCGAAGCCTCCGCGGCGCTTGCCGGTGGAGGCGGAGTAGACGGGCACGGCGTTTTCGACGACGGTGCGGCCGGCGCAGCGGATGGCGGCGAGGAGCGGTTTGGCGGGTTCGAGGTTGAACTCGGCTTCCCACGGGCGGCGGGTTTCGTCGAGCCAGCGGACGGTGGCGGAGGCGGGGCCGGCGGTGACGGTGACGGGGCCGGGGCGGAGGGCGGAAATGTCGATGGGGACGGGGGCCGCGAGGGCGATGGGCGCGAGGAGGAGTAGGAGCGATCGGGGCATTTTTGGTAGACTCGCCTGTTTGCCGAATCCTATCATGCAGACCTTATCGATCTTCCTCGCGGCCGCGCTGGCGGCCGGGGCCGCGGAGTACGCGCTGGGGCCCGATTCACAGCCGCAGCCGGGCGTTCCGAAGGGCACCGTGACGCGGCACGTGCTGGCGCCGGGGGCGCATTTCCCGGGCGTTTCGCACGATTACGCCGTCTACGTGCCGGCGCAGTACGACAAGGCGAAGCCGGCGGCGTTCATGGTGTTTCTGGATGGGAGCGGGGCGGTCGGCGACGGGATCCGCGTGCCGGTGGTGCTCGACAATCTGATTCACAAGGGCGAACTGCCGCCGATAATCGGGATCTTCGTGAACCCGGGCGTGCTGCAGGGGGCGGCGCCGGACAAGCAGGGGCGGTTCGAGCGGTGCTACGAGTACGACTCGCTGTCGGACCGGTATTCGCGATTCCTGGTGGACGAGCTGATCGCCGAGGTGGCCAAGAGCTACAACCTTTCGAAAGACCCGAACGCGCGCGGGATCTACGGCGTTTCGACGGGCGCGGTGGGCGCACTGGTGGCGGCGTGGCACCGGCCGGACCAGTTCCGGCGGGTGCTGAGCTTCGTCGGCACGTTCGTGGCGATGAAGGGCGGCGACGGGTTCGCGGCGCTGATCCGGCGGAGCGAGCCGAAGCCGCTGCGCGTGTTTCTGGAGGCCGGGCGCAACGACCATATCGAGCCGAACCAGCCGCAGGGGACGTTCTACGCCGGCAGCTGGCCGATCAACAACCAGGTGATGTACGAGGCGCTGCAGTTCGCCGGCTACGACGCACGGCTGGAGTACGGCGACAACGCGCACAACATGAAGCACGGGGCGGCGATTCTGCCCGACGCGCTGCGGTGGCTGTGGCGCGGGTATCCGGCGCCGGTCGAGGTGCGGGAGCCGGCGGCGCTCGACGGGCCGGGCTGGGATCCGCGGGGGAAGGTGTCGTCGAGCGTGTGGGCGGCGAAGCCTTGGGAGAAGGTGCGCGACGGGGCCGTGAGCGCGGTGGCGGGGCGGAACGGGGCGGTTTACTTCGCGGCGGGGAACGGGATTTTCAAGGCGGGGGAAACGGCCGCGGCGTTTACGGCGGCGGGACCGGTGACGGCGCTGGCGGTGGGCGAGGACGGGGGCGTGTACGCGGCGGGCGGCGGGCGGATCGAACGGTTCGGCGCGGGCGGGCGGAAGGTGATCGCGAAAGGGACGGAGGCGAGCGGGCTGGCGGTGACGGCGAGCGGCGCGGTGTACTTCGTCGACGGGGCGAAGAAGCGCGCGGGCGTCGTGGGCGGGACGACGGTGGGGCTGACGATGCTGGCGCCCGGCGGGGCGGCGTTGACGCCGGACGACGGGCACCTGGTGGTGACGGACGCGGGCGGGCGGTTCTCGTGGTCGTTCCAGGTGGGGCCGGCGGGCGAGCCGCGGAACGGGGCGCCGTTCTACCGGCTGGAGATGCCGGAGACGGGCTGGATGAGCGGCGTGAAGGGGGCGGCGGTCGACACGATCGGGCAGGTGTATTTCGCGACGGGCGTGGGGATTCAGATGTGCGAGGCGAACGGGCGAGTGGCGGCGATTCTGCATTCGCCGGGCGGGCAGTTGAACGGGATCGCGTTCGGGGACGGGTTCCTGTACGCGGCGACGTCGGAGGGGCTCTACCGGCGTCCGGTGAAGGTGAAGGGCGGGGTGAAGGCCGCGCTGCCGAGGCCGCCGCTGTGATCGAGCAGATTCATGTGACGCGGGACAAGGGGCCGCTGGCGGCAATGCGGGCGGCGGGGCTGCGCGCCGACGACTTTCCGGAGCGGTACCGGACGGCGGCGGTCGAACGCTCGCGGATGCGCGAGTTGGGGGCGTACGGCGGGCTGCTGTGGATCGACGGGGGCGAGGTGGTGGCGTCGGGCGATGTGTTCGCGACCGACGTGACGGTGGTGGATGCGACGCGGGGCGAGGGGACGATCGGGAGGCTGCGGAAGGCGGGCGGGCGCGAAATGGCGCGGCGGCTGATCGAGGCCGAGATCATCCGCACCTACTGGCATCTGGAAGCCTTGGTGAACCTGGAGGCGGAGACGGCCGGGAAGTACGGCTGGGAGGGCAGCTATCGCGGGCGGCACGTCTATTACACGAACGACCGCAATGTGCGGCCGTTCG
>CAYMTH010000838.1:0-2547 GCA_964393235.1 uncultured Solibacteraceae bacterium
CGGCGGCCGCCGGCGTGGCCGGCGGGACCGGCTCGGTGCGCGGAGCGGGCGGCGGCGCCG
This sequence comes from uncultured Solibacteraceae bacterium, assembly GCA_964393235.1. Classification (GTDB taxonomy): domain Bacteria; phylum Acidobacteriota; class Terriglobia; order Bryobacterales; family Bryobacteraceae. The sequence continues at coordinate 61 of CAYMTH010000838.1, forward strand.
CCGCCCGCGGGCCGGACTGCGCCAACCGCGCGATCGCCTTCGCCGCCTCCGGACGCTTCAGCAGGTCCGCCGGCAGGTTCAGCACCACCACCCCGTACTTCCCGAGACTCGACACCGTCATCGCCGGATGCCGCACCGGCCGCCGCACCGCCTCGGAGAAGCCGAGCGCCAGCAGCGGCACCAGCACCAGGTGCGTCAGGATCGAGCCGCCCAGCCCCCGCCACGGCATCCGCGCCCCCTCGAGCAGCACGTCTTCAAATAACTCAGGCGGCATCCGTCCCCCCCGGCACCCGCGGGGGCCGCAAACTGTAAAGCGTCAGGCCCACCCGGTCGGCCACGCCGATCTTCCGGAACAGCCGCGAGGTATAGACCTTCACCGAACCTACCGTGAGCCCCATCCGCTCGGCGATCTCCCGGTTGCTCAGCCCCTGCGACACCAGCCGCATCAACTCGGCCTCCCGGCGCGAGAGATGCGACGGCGGCCGGGATTCCATCGCCGTTTCGAGCGTCTGCGGCAGCTCCGGCGGCGTCCACTCGCGCCCCGCAACCAGCGCTTCGATGCAGGCCGGCACCGAGGCGACCGGCGCCCGCTTGTCGAGCGCCACCGCGCTTCCGTCGATCGCCGCACGGCTGTCGCCGCGCGCCCAGACGATCACCGGAGCCGTACAACCGGCCGCGCGCAGGCGCGGCACGATATCGGCGGGAAGACCCGCGGCCATATCGACCAGCAGTATGTCGGCCGCGTCGCCCGCGCCCGCCGCGACCAGCGCAGCCAGGCTTACCGGCAGCCAGACAATGCGATACCGATCGGACGGCAACAGCGCAGCGCTCAGTCCGGCCGCGCTGGCTGGCTCGTCCGTGGCAATCCCGAATCGCAGCTCCCGCAACTCCGAAATAGCCGGCTTCATGTCGGTTCGCCTCAACAATACCAACGTCTTACAGCAAAATGGAAGGCCCCGTGATCAGATTTCCGGCCCGATTGCGCCCTGACCAGACGGAGACAATTCTATATGCGTATTCTCACTACCGTCTTTCTCATCCTGATCCCGGCCGCGTTCGCCGCCGAGAAACATCCGTGGGCCAGCTTCAAGCCCGGCTCGTATGCCAAGCTCCGCACGACGTCGACCGTCGCGGGCCAGAAGACGGTCACCGAGATGACCCAGACGCTCGTCAGCATCGACGCCAACAACGCGGTCGTCGAAACCGCGATGACCGTGATGGGCCAGACGACCAAGACCAAGACGCCGATTCCGCTCAAGGCCGCCGCGACGCCCGCGAACGCGCCGCAGGGGAAACCGGTGACGCCGACCAGCGAGACGATCACGGCCGCCGGGAAGTCGCTCGCCTGCAAGTGCGTCGATGTGCAGACCAACACGAACGGCATGAAGACCAACGCGAAGTCCTGCGCGAGCGACGCGGTTCCGGGCGGCGTGGTGCGGGTTGTATCGACGACGGCCGGTGCGGTTAAGATGGAATCGGTCACCGAGCTCGTCGAGTTCGCCGCCAAATAACCATCCCGTGAAACCGAAAATACTGATCCCCATCGGCGACGCCGCCGAAGCGCTCGATACGGTTTATCCGATCTGGCGCGTCATCGAAGAAGGCTGGGAGGCCGTCGTGGCCGGGCCGGAGAAGCGTGTGTACCACCTGGTGATGCACGAGATTCCGCCGGGCTGGGACATCACGCGGGAGGGCCCGAGTTACCACTGGGCGGCCGACATCGCGTTCCGGGACGTGAATCCGGAAGAGTACACGGCTCTGTTCCTCACCGGGGGCAGGGCGCCGGAGTATACGCGCTACGACCAGGACCTGATGCGGGCGACGCGGCACTTCTTCGAGGCGGGCAAGCCGGTGGGGGTGGTCTGTCACGGGGCCGAGATCGTGGCAGCGGCCGACGTGATCCGCGGCAAGCGGCTGGCGACGGTGGCAAAATGCCGGTACGACGTCGAGTTCAGCGGGGGCACGTATGTGAATGACCGCTGCGTTCGCGACGGCAACATGGTTTCGGGCCGGACCTGGCACGACAATCCGTACTTTGTCGGCGAGTGGATCCGGATGATCAAGGAGTATCTGGCGCGGTGATCACGCGCCGCGCGTTCGTTGCCGCGATGGCCGCCGGGATCCGGCGGCCATTGGCGTTCAGCTTCAAGGGCTATCCGGGGTGGGCGCTGGAGCGGGCGTTCGCGGTGACGGCGGGGGTGGGCTACACGGGCGTCGAGTTGTTCGAGCCGGGCAAGCTGGACGCCCGCGAGGTCAACGGGCTGGCGCGGCGGCACCGTTTGCCGGTGGTCGCGATCATGGAAGACCTGCGGCTGACGGGGGACGGGGCTCGGTCCGAGGCGCAGTTGGAGGCGAGCTGCCGGCTGGCGGCGCGGGTGGGGCGACCGGTGGTCGAGACGGTGGTCGGGGGGAAGCCGGAGGAGTGGGAGGCGCTGCGGGGCCAGTTCGCGGAACATCGCCAGATGGCCCTGCGCGTTGAGGTGCAGG
>CAYMTH010000839.1:0-2544 GCA_964393235.1 uncultured Solibacteraceae bacterium
GCCGAGGTCCAGAAGCTCGCCGGCATCGAACTGCCCGCACAGTACGGCCCGTCCCGCGCCGGCGACGTCCGCGACTCGCAGGCCGACGTCACCGCCGCCGTCGCAGCGCTCGGCCACGCGCCCCGCTTCTCGATCGAGGAGGGCCTCCGCCGGACCTTCGATTGGTACCGTTCGGAGTGGAAGCAGGCGTGATCCGTTCGGAACTGCTCGGCGCCATTGCCGGTATCGACCACGCCTTCGGCACCCGCGCCGAAGGCATCTGGACGCCCCCGGCCGAGACCGCGAAGCTACACCAGGCTCACGGCGCGGCCGTCGTCCGTGTCGACGCGCCCGGCCACTGCGGCGACGGCGACGCGCTGGTCACCGGTCAACCCGGCCTCTGGCTCGAGATCCGGACCGCCGACTGCGTGCCGCTCCTGATCGCCGATCCCGTTCTCCGGGTAGTCGCCGCGGTCCACGCGGGCTGGCGCGGCACCGAAGCGCGCATCGTCGAAGCGACCGTCGCCGCGCTCGCAAGGGAATGGGGTTCCCGCCCGGGCGACCTGCGCGTGGCGATCGGCCCCTCGATCGGCGGCTGTTGCTTTGAGGTGGGGGAAGACGTGGCCGCCCACTTTGTGGGGCATATCACCCGGACTGCGCCACGCCCCTGTGTCGACCTGGTGAGCGCGAACCGCGAACAACTCGCCGCGGCCGGCGTCACGAGCATCGACGCCCTCGGCCTGTGTACCGTATGCGAACCCGACCGGTTCCACTCCTTCCGGCGGGACAAGGGGACAGGCCGCATGGTGGCCGCCATCCGCCTGGTCTAGAAACACAAACGGGGCGCGGAATCGATCCGCGCCCCGTTTGGAAGCTTGTGGCTTGGGAAAGACTTAGGCGGCGCCGACGAGCACGTCGTCGAACTGCTCTTCGCCCTCGATCTTGTTCGCGTCGGCCTGCTCCTGGCAGGAGAGGCAGTACGGCGCCCACGGCACGGCGTTCAGGCGCTTGATCGAGATGTCTTCTTCACAGTGGAGGCAAATCCCATACGACTCCTCCTCGATGCGTTGCAGAGCCGCGCGGACGTTGCGCAGCAGGCTGGACTCGCGGTCGAGTGTCCGGATAGCGAGTTCACGCTCGGCGGCGCGTTGCACTTCGTCCAGCGCGTCCGGGCTCTTTTCGATCTCGATACCCTCGCGGTTACGGAGGGCGCCGACGAGCTCGGCCTCCTTCGCAGCCAGGATCTTCTTGTAGGCTTTCAGTTCAGCATTCGTCATGGTCTTTTCCTCCCTAATTACTTTTGCTGGTTGTGTTGTGGTTCCAGAAGTCCGACGTCAAGAACGCTGTTTGCGTCTCGGACCCTCTGCGATGTCGCCAGTGTTCGATTCGGCACCGGCTTCTCTGTATTAACGCCTGCGGTCGGCTTTGGGTTTCGCTTTTTCTTTGCAAGGCCGATTGTTGATCAGCTCTCAGTGAGTTTGGACGCGCGGCCCCTGCAAAAGGTTCAAAATTCAGTCGCGAATTCGGCAAGCGAAACTGGTCAACATATGTTTCCGCAGGCTGCCGATTCCCGTGCAGCCGGACCATCGAGGCGTCGCTGGATCCACCAGCTACACCCCGCACGAAAGGATCCTCAGGACCCCAATCGCACCGAACTCTCGCTTCAGATGGCATATATGTTATCACAAGCCATTAGCAATTCAATAGCCAAAACCGCTTCCGCATCCGTTTTCTTCGTTAAGCCGTTGAAAACCCTACGTTGAACAGTCTTATCGACGGAACCGGCGCCGAACGTTAGGCGATTTCCACAGAGTTTTGGGGCACCGGGTGGGTGTTATCACTGTCCGAATTGGGGCATAGCGCCCGAAAACGATACACTCACCGGAACGCGAACTTGCCGAAGGCCAGTCCGAGCCGGCGGCCGCCGGCGCCGGGCTCTTCGAGCACGGGGCTGATGGCGACAGTGACCTTCACCGGCTGCGCGCGGTCAAGCGACGCCGGGATGGGCGCGGCGACGGCGAGCGAGCTGTTCTCCGAGGGCATCTGCCAGCGCCCGGCCTCGACGCCGTTGAGCGACAGGACGAGCGTCACGGCGCCCCGGCGGCCCTCTTCCCCGCCCCGGAAGGCCTCGAGCGCGATCTCGCGGGCATCGGCCGGGGGCGGGCCCAGCCGCAGCCCCGCCGCGCCCTGCGCCCAGCGGAAGCCCTGTTCGATCTCATACCAGCCCTGGTCGAGCTGGCCGGCGAGCAGCGGCTGGCCGACGTCTACGGCGGTGGCCAGTTCCCCGCCCCAGCGCTCGCGGGCCAGCTCGCGCCAGAGCGCGGTGACGTTGCGCAGCCGCCCGCCGGCGGGCGAGTAGACCACGGCCTGATCCTTTTCGAGCGCCCCGCGCGCGGCCGGGCCCGGCAGCACATAGCGGCCCGGGTCGCCCAAGTCGGGGTGCTTCTCGATGTTCTCGTCGCCCCCTGGCGCCAGGTGCACGCGCAGGCCGGGGACGAGGCGGAACGGGTTGTCGTTCATGACGCCCCAGTACTGCTCGGAGCTGACGGCGGTGAGCAGGATCGC
>CAYMTH010000840.1:0-2540 GCA_964393235.1 uncultured Solibacteraceae bacterium
TCGACGACGCCGGCGAAATCGATGCCGGGCACCATGGGGAAGACCCGCACGACGCCCGGGGATCCGGTGACGGCGAGGCCGTCCTTGTAGTTCAGGCTCGACCACTCGACGCGCACGAGGACGTCGCCGGCGGGTAGCCAGGCCGGATCGATCTGGCCGAAGTGGCAGTCGATCCGGCCGTCGGATTTGGTGACGAGCCAGCCGCGCATGACGGGGCTACTTCTTCTTGGCGGCCTTCTTGCCGGCGGTGAAGTAGTCGACTTCGCCCATGTAGATGGACTCGGCCTTTTCGACGAGCTTGCCGTTGGCTTCGGAGGCCTTGCGGGCGGCCTGCCATTCGGGGTCATTCTGGAAAGCCTTCCAGGAGGCCTCGCGGGCTTCGCGGCTGGGGTAGGCGAGCACGTAGATCAGGTCGCGCTCGGAGCCCTTTTCCTTGTCAGTGGGGCCCCAGAAGCCGACGATTTCCATGCCGTGCTTCACGAAGAGCTTGTTTGTGTGGTTGCGGAAGCGGTTGTGGAGGTCTTCGAGTTTACCGGGGAAGGCGTGGTAGATGCGCAGTTCGTAGAACTTGCCGGTGGTCTTCAGGGACGGCGAGGGCGCCGGCGTCTGAGCGAAAACAGAGGCCGCGAAGGCCGTGCAGAGGAGGAGCAGCGTACGCATAGGTTTCGAGTATATCGCCCCGGATACAATGAAGTCTCCGCTATGCAGGACGCTGTACTGGAAGCGCTGGAACAGGGCGCGCTGCTGCTGACCGCCAACCGCCGGCTGACACGGCAATGGCGCCACGCCTACGAGGCGCGGCGGCTGGCCGGGGACGAAGCCGTGTGGGCGGCGCCGGCGGTGCGGGCGTGGCCGGATTGGGTTTCCGAATCGATCGACGCGCTGCTGCCGGACCGGCTGATTCCGACGCCGTTCGCGGAGCTGCGCGCGTGGCGGCGGATCATCGGCGAGAGTCCGCTGCTGGACCGGCAGACGACGGCCGAGGGCGCGGCGCAGGCGTGGGCGCTCTGCCAGCAGTACCGTGTGCCGCTGGACCACGCGGGGTTCGCCGACAACGAGGACACGACGCAGTTCCGCGGCTGGGCGCGCGAGTTCGAACGGGGCGTGGAGCGGCGGCTGTGGCTGCCGGCGGCGCGGCGGGAGTCGTGGCTGGCGGAGCAGATGCAGCCGCTGGCGCGAGAGGTGTGGCTGGACGGGTTCGACGAAATCACGCCGGCGCAGCGGGCGCTGCTCGACCGGCTGAAGTGGCGGCGGCACGAGGGCGAGGCGGCGCCGGCGGGCGCGGTGACGCGGGCGAAGTTCGCCGATGCGCTGGCGGAGATCGAGGCCGCGGCGCGTTGGGCGCGGACGCTGCTCGAAGACGGGCGGGCGCGGAGCGTCGGCATCGTGGTGCAGAACCTGGCGGGGCTGCGACCGGCGGTGGAAGCCGTGTTTGAAGATGTGCTGGGCGCGCCGCTATTCAATATCTCGCTGGGACGGCCGCTGGCGGAGTGGCCGATTGTAGCCGACGCGTTGCTGCTGCTGCGGTGGCTGGCCAAGCCGCTCGAGATCGGGAGCGCGGGGGTGTTGTTGCGGTCGCCGTTCCTGCGCGGAGCGGCGGAAGAGCGCGCGGCGCGGGCGGCGCTGGACCGGCGGTTCCGCGATGAAAATGTTCTGGAAGTGACGGCGAGCCATGCGCGGGCGCTGGCGCCGCCGGTTCTGGCGGACTGCCTGGGGCGCGCGCTGATGCTGGCGGCGGCGCAGGCGAAGCAGTCGCCGGGGGCGTGGGCGCGGGTATTTCCGGAACTGCTGGCGGCGGCCGGATGGCCGGGCGACCGGACGCAATCGAGCGCGGAGCGGCAGGCGATGGCGCGGTGGCGGCAGTTGCTGGACGAGTTCGCGGCGCTCGATATGGTGGAAGGCGCGCTGCCGATTTCCGCCGCGGTCACGCTGCTCGAAGAGCTGGCAGGGCAGGAGATTTTCCAGCCCGAAACGGCGGAGATGCCGGTGCAGATTCTGGAGGCGCTGCAGGCGGCCGGGTCGCGGTTCGACGCGATGTGGGCGATGGGTTTGACGGACACGGCGTGGCCGGGGCCGGCGCGGCCGAATCCCTTTCTGCCGCGAGGGCTGCAGCGGGAGCTCGACCTGCCGCACGCGACGCCGGAACGCGAGTTGCGGTTCGCGCGGGAGATCACCGACCGGCTGCTGCGCAGCGCGGCGACGGTGGTGCTGAGCCATCCGGAGCGGGACGGGGACGAGGAGTTGCGGCCGAGCCGGTTGATTCTGCCGTACGCGGAGGAGGCGCCGGAGGCGCGCGTGTTTGGCGGGTATGCGATCGGGGCGGCACTGGAAGAGGGCTGGGATCGCACAGCGCCGCCGCTGCCGGCGGAAGGGAAGATCCGCGGCGGCACGGGGGCGCTGTCGGATCAGTCGGTATGCCCGTTCAAGGCGTTCGCGCGGGTGCGGTTGCGGGCGGAGGAGTGGCCGGAGCCGGAGCCGGGGCTGTCAGCATTGGAACGCGGCGTAGTGCTGCACGGAGCGCTGGCGGTGCTGTGGAAGCG
>CAYMTH010000841.1:0-2533 GCA_964393235.1 uncultured Solibacteraceae bacterium
AATCGCGCCCGACTTCGCGTCCAGCCGCACGCCCAGCCGCCGGAACGCCCAGCAGTCATAAGCGACGCTGACAACGAACGACGCCGGCAGCCGGTTCGCCGCCGTAATCTTGCACCCGATCAGCGACGACGCCCCGCCGCCAAACCCCATCGCGCCAACCCCGATCTTATTGGCCTCTTCCATAATCTCGGCTTCCAGCTTCGCCAGCACCGGGTCCGGATTCACATCGTCCAGCGTCCGGAACAGCTGTTCTTTCGCCAGGAAATACCCGTGTCCGCGGTCGCTGCCGATGCAAACGCCGATCGCCCCCGGCGCGCACCCCTGCCCCTGCGCCTGCCACACCGCGTGCAGCAGACACTTCTTCACGCCCTCCAGGTTCCGCCCGGCCTTACCGACGTGTTCCAACTCCGCCGGCAGCGAATACTGAATGTTCTTGTTCTCGCACCCGCCGCCCTTCAAAATCAGCTTCACTTCGATCTCATCGGATTCCCACTGCTCGCAGTGAATCACCGGCGTCTCGTGCCCCAGGTTGTCGCCCGAGTTCTTCCCCGTCAGCGAGTCCACCGAGTTCGGCCGCAGCTTCCCGCGCCGCGTCGCCTCCGCCACCGCCTCCCGGATCACTTTCTTCAGCGCAATCTGGTTCACCCCCACCGGCGTATGCACCAGGAAGGTCGGCATCCCCGTGTCCTGGCAGATCGGCTGCTCGTCCGTCGCCGCCATGTCCACGTTGTTTGCGATGATGCTCAACGCCTGCCCGGCCTGCGTATCCGGCTTCTCCTCGTCGAGCACGTGGGCCATCGCCTTCCGCACGTCCGGCGGCAGATTCGTGGCCGTCTGGGTGATCAATTCCACCAGGCTGTTGAACAGAAATTCCATGCTGCTATCGTATCAAGGCAGCTTGATCCGCACCTGCGCCGTCACCCCCGGTTTGATCGCCGGATCCGGGCTCCCGAACAGCACGTAGACCTTGTTCCCCTCGATCCGCGTGATCTCCGCGTTCAGCATCTCCCCCGCCATCTCAGCCAATATCACCGTCGCCGGCATCCCCGCCGTCAACTTCGCCAGCACCGCCGGCTCCGGCTCCACCACCACCTGCAACTGCCCCAGGTCCGTACCGATCTTGAACACCCCGTCTTCCCCCGCCGTCAACTCCACCCCCGCCTCGCCCTTCCGCTCCAGCACGATCCCGTCCACCGGCGCATGAATCTGCGTCGCCTGCAGATTCGAGTCCGCGTCCTCCAGCACGCCGTTCTTCTCCTCCAGCGTCTTCTTCGCCGCCTCGATGTCTTTCGTCAACGACGCCACCCGCGCCTCGGCCGCCTTCGCCCGCGCCTGCGCCGTCGTGTACTCCGCCTGCGCCGTCGCGAAGTCCTTCTGCGCTTTCTCGTAGGTCAACCGCGGCGTCGCCCCGTTGGCGTGCAGCACCTCCTGCCGCTTCGCCACCCGCTCCGTCCGCGAAAAATCGTCCTGCAATCGCGCCATCTCCGCCTGCACCCGCGAGGCCTCCAGACGCGACGCCAGCATCTGGCTCTCCAATACGTTCACCCGCTCCTGCGCCCGCTCGGCCTCTTCTTTCGCCTTCTGCTGCGCCCCCTCGAGCGACGGATTCTTGATCCGCGCCAGCAACTGCCCCTCGAAAACTTCCTCCCCCACGATCACCAGGTACTCTTCCACCGTCCCGTCGCTCGGCGCCTGCACCGAGACCACTTCCCGCGCCTCCACCTTCCCCGGCAAACTCAGTTCCGTCCCCGGCGGCAGCGCCGGCGCCTGCGCCACCGGAGCCGTCACCGCCGGCTTCGGCGCCTGCGACCGCTTCCACACCAGAATCGCCCCCGCCAACGCGGCCGCGAGCACCGTCACGCCTCCGAAAAGCAACCATTTGCCGCGCATAACCTCATGGTACAGTAGCGGCGTCGATGGTCTCCTGGCTCCAATTCCTCCTCGAATTCGCCCGCGCCGGCAACGTCACCCTCGGCGGCGGCCAGCCCATGATCGCCGAACTCCAGCGCCGCGTCATCACCGAACGCCGCTGGCTCCCGCCCGAGGATTTCGGCCTGCTCTACTCCATCGCCCGCATCACCCCGGGCACGAATATCCTCGCCTTCATCGCCGCCATGGGCGCCCGCCTCCGCGGCCCGTCCGGCGGCGTCGTCGCCGTCGTCGCCGGCTCGCTCCCCGCCGCCGTCGTCATCTGGCTCATGGCCGTCTTCTACGACACTTGGGCCGCCAATCCCTGGGTCGCCGCCGCCATGGCCGGCGCCATGGCCGCCGTCGTCGCCCTCATTCTCTCCTCCGCCTGGCAGCTCTTCTCCCCGCTCCGCCGCCGCCCCCTCCTCGTCGCCCTCGCCCTCGCCGCCCTCGTCCTCGGCGTCACCAATCAACTCAGCCCCGTCGTCATCCTCCTCGGCGGCGCCGCCATCGCCGCCGCCGTCAAGGCCTCACCCTCCTCACCCTCTACCTGCTCCTCCTTAAGGCCACCCTCCCCTCCTTCTCCGGCGGCACCTCCCTCCCCACCGTCCGCCAGGACTTCGTC
>CAYMTH010000842.1:0-427 GCA_964393235.1 uncultured Solibacteraceae bacterium
AGCTATCGCGGGCGGCACGTCTATTACACGAACGACCGCAATGTGCGGCCGTTCGCGTTCCGGTTAAAGATGGGCACCGACGGGACGGTGGCCGTGGCCTACTTGAAGTTGGAGTAGGGGCCGGCGTCGCGCCAGTAGGTGACGCTGAGGCCTTCCGAGTCCCAGGCGACGAGGCCGTTGCGGAGGGTGAGGACGCAGCGGAGTTCCTTGTCGGCGGTGAGTTTGGCGTGGCCGGAATCGAGCAGGCCGAAGCGGCCGGCGCGGAGTTCGAGGACGGCGATATCGGCGACGCCGCCTTCTTCGAGCGAGCCGATATCGGCGCGGCGGAGGGCGCGGGCCGGGGCGGCGGTGGCGCGGTCGATGACCTGCGGGAGCGGGACGCCGAGGGCGACGACCTCGCGAACGGCGTCTACTTCTATCGCTTGAG
>CAYMTH010000842.1:437-2531 GCA_964393235.1 uncultured Solibacteraceae bacterium
GCGAGGAACTTCGTCATGACGTTGGTCATGTTGGCGCGCGGGAGCATGAGGCTGGTTTTGTCCATCGCCGTGGATAGGGTATCCGGGAGGAGGCCGGCCTTGAGCGCGGGGGCGGCGACGCGGAAGCGGAAGGCGTCGGCGCCGTGGCCGACGTCAAGGAGGGGGCCTTTGCGGGGCGCGGCGGAGCGGTAGACGCCGGTGGCGATGTCGACGGGGCGGAGCTTGAGGCCGGGAGCGTAGTCGGCCATGACGATCGCGTTGGCGGCGGCGGCGGTCTGGACGGCGGGCTCGACGGGCTGGCCGGCGGGGACGCGGATGCCGACGACGGTCGCGGCGTTCTGCTTCAGGAACGTGATCCCGGAAGGCGGCGAAGTTGGCGGCGTCGATGTGGCCGGATTCGACGGCGGTGGTGACGCCGGCGCGGAGCGAGTTGTGATCGGGATTGACGCCGGCCGAGCCGGTGGCGGTGTCGAAGTTGGCCTGGAGGTCGATGAGGCCGGGGGTGACGATGTAGTCGCCGACCTGGACGATTTTGCGGCACTGCGCGGCGGGAATGCTGGCGGCGATCTTGCGGATGCGGCCTTTGGAGATGGCGATGTCGAAGCGGCCGTCGCGTTTGTTTTTGGGGTCGATGACGCGGCCGCCTTTGAGAACGAGGTCGTAGATCTCGGGTTCCTGGGCGGGGAGGAGGGCGGCGGCGGCGAGGAGGAGGAGGGCGGTTCTCACGGGATCACCTCGTAGTTGCCGGCCTTGGTCCATTCGGGGAAGCCGCGGCCGTCGCGGTCGAAGACCTGTTCGCCGGCGCGGATCGTGAGGACGGCTTCCAACTTTTTCGTGCCGATGTTTTTGTTGTGCCACGCGTCCTTGAAGGCGAAGACGCCGGTGCGGAGTTCGAAGACGGCGATGTCGGCTTCGCGGCCTTCGGAAAGGGTGCCGTGGTCGGGGTACTTCGAGATGGCCTTGGCGGGGTTGACGGTGGAGCGGCGGATGGCGTCGTCGAGTTTCATGCCGAGGTTGAGCATTTTCGAGATGCAGTTGGGCATGTCGGGGAGCATGATGGAGCTCGAGTGGAGGTCGGTCGAGATCGTATCGGGGAAGAAGCCCTGTTCGAGAGCTTTGCTGGCGACGGGCCAGAGGAAGGAGCCGGCGCCGTGGCCGAGGTCGAACAGGACGCCGCGGGCGCGGGCGGCGGCGATCCAGGGTTGGACTTTGCCGGTGAAGCGGTCGACGACTTCGAGCTGGCGGTCGTTGAAGACGTGGGTGTGCAGGTCGCCGGGGCGCATGCGTTCGAGGAGCTTTTCTTTCGACGTGCGGCCGGTGAAGGAGAGGATCTTGTCGTCGACCATGACGGGCGTATTGGAGAGCTTGCCGGCTTCGACGGCGCGATCGACGGCGGCCCAGCCGTAGCCGCCGAAGTGGGCGGTTTTGATGCCGACGATGTGGGCGCGGCGCTCGGCGATTTTGGCAGCGGTCTTTTGCGGGTCCATGTCGGCGACGTTGTCCTCGAACGACGCGCCGATCATGCCGTGGCCGACGATGTTGATGAGGGAATAGACGCGGGTTTTGGCGGGCTTGATGACGCGTTCGAGCATTTCGTCGAACGTCCGCCAGCCGGCGCCGCCGGCGTCGACGATGGTGGTGGTGCCGGCGGGGAGGGCGGAATCGTCGGGGTGGATGGAGCCCTCGTAGCCGAAGACGTGGGCGTGGAGGTCGATGAGGCCGGGGGTGACGTAGAGGCCGGCGACGTCGATCACCTTCTTCGCTTCGGCGGGCGGGATGGCGGCGGCGACGCGGGCGATCTTGTTGCCCGCGACGGCGACGTCCATGACGGCGTCGATGTTGTTGGCGGGGTCAATGACGTGGCCGCCTTTGAGGAGGATGTCGTAGCGGGGCTGGGCGGTCAGAGTGAGGGTAAAGAGAATGAGTCCGGGGAGGGCTCTCATGCGGTTTCCTTCTGGCGACGGGCGGTGAAGGTGGCGCGGCCGTATTCGCCGAGTTCGACGTCGCCGGAGATGGTGTCGGCATCGAGGCGGCCGGAGAAGGCGTAGGTGAGCGTCTGGCCGCCGCAGGGGAGGGCGGAGCGGAGCGTGACCT
>CAYMTH010000843.1:0-2528 GCA_964393235.1 uncultured Solibacteraceae bacterium
GCGTCGGGGCCACGATTTGTGACGCGAGGTTTGGCGACGATCTCATCCGCGGGATCGACGTCCGGTGTAAAAGGACGGAACTGGAACCGACGTTTTTCACGATGATCGCGCCGAATTCGCTGACGTGATCGAGCCGTCCCATGGTCCGGACGCCCATCTCCGCTGTGCCGCGGACGATGCGCCCGCCCGGTGTTTCGACGTTTTCCGTCCGCAGCGCCCGCTCCACGTCCTGTGCCGAGAGGTTGTACGCGTTCAGCTTGTCGATGTCGAGGAAGACGTTGATCTGCCGCAACTGGCCGCCGATCACGTCCATCGCGCCCACGCCGTCGATCGTTTCAATCGCTCGCCGCACCTGCTTGTCGGCGACCTCGGTCAACTCGCGCACCGGCCGCTGCCCGTGTACGGCGAGCGTCACGATTGCGTCATTATCCGGGTCGGCCTTGGCTACCGTGGGCGGCAGCACGTTGGGCGGCAGTTTTCGCATCGCCGCCGAGACCTTTTCGCGGACGTCTTCCGTCGCCTGGCCGATCTCGCGTTCGAGCACAAAGGTGACGATGATCGACGCGCCGCCCTCGCTGACCATGGCGCGCATCTCTTCGATGCCGCTGACGCTGGCCACCGTCTCTTCGAGGGGGAGCACGATCTGCGAGACCACCTCCTCGGGGCTGGCGCCGGGCAGGCGGACGCGGACGTAAACCGTCGCCGGATCGGTGCGGGGGAACAGGTCGACCCCGAGGTCGAGGAAGCTGAACACGCCCAGCGTCACCAGGAACATGATGAGCATGAAGGCGAATACTGGCCGGCGGACGCAAATCTCAGAAAGGGACACGAATAGCGCTCCTGTGTATCAAGCTTAATGGAAAAGATGAAGACGCGTTGAGGGAAGGTTACGCGCCGGGGACGATCCAGGTTGGATAAACTGAAAATTCATGTCGAAAACAGCCTTTTTGTTCCCCGGACAGGGCTCGCAGTACGCGGGCATGGGAAAGTCGCTCTGCGAGACGTACCCTGTGGCGAAAGCCGTATTTGAGGAAGCGGATGCCGCCCTCGGCTTTGCGTTGTCGGAATTGTGCTTCGCCGGGCCGGATGAGGAGCTGAAGAAGACCGAGAACACCCAGCCGGCGCTGTTGACGGTTTCGGTGGCGGCCTGGGCCGTTCTCAAGGAAAAGGGCTTCCGGCCGGACTTCGTGGCCGGGCACAGCCTGGGCGAGTATTCGGCGCTGGTGGCGGCCGGCGCGCTGCCGTTTGCCGACGCGGTGCGGATCGTCCGCAAGCGCGGCCAGTACATGCAGGCGGCCGTGCCGGCGGGCGTCGGGGCGATGGCGGCGCTGTTGAAGCTGCCCGAAGGCAAGCTTGAGGGGATTCTGGCCGAAGCGGCGGGCGGGGAAGTGGTGACCGCGGCGAACCTGAATTCGCCTGACCAGATCGTCATCGCCGGACACGCCGGCGCCGTCGCCCGCGCGATGGAACTGGCCAAGGCCGCCGGCGCCAAGCGCGCCGTGCCGCTGCCGGTCAGCGCCCCGTTCCACTGTCCGCTTATGAAGCCGGCGCAGGAGCTGCTGAAGGCGGATCTCGACGCCGCCCCGTTCGCCGACCTCGCCATCCCGCTGGTCAACAACTGGCAGGCGCGCGTCATCGCCACCGGCGCCGAGGCGCGCGAGGGGCTCTTTCAGCAGGTGCCGAACCCGGTCCGCTGGATCGAATCGATGCGGCTGCTCGTCGGCGAGGGTGTCACCAAGTGGGTGGAAGTGGGCGCCGGCGCCGTCCTCACGGGCCTGCTGCGGAACATCGATGCCACGCAAAGCTGCCAGAAGTTCGGCGAAGCCGCCGACAACGTCGTTTTGTGATGTAGGCGGCGCCGTTTCCACGTTACAATTCAGCAAAGAGCCACATGCGGATCTCCGTCGACGCGTCCCCGCTGCTGTTGCGCAGCGCCGGGGTTAAGAACTACCTGTATCACTGGATACGGGCCCTGCAGCGCACGTCGCCGGGCAATGTCGTGGCCCCGTACCCGTTCATCGACAATATCGGCGAATTGACGCACGAATCGTCTGTGATGAGCCTGCTGCACACCGCGCCCCGCATCGCCTGGCTGCTGGCCTCGAACCGGTTCGCCCTCACCCGGCGGCTGGCCGCCGGGAATGCGCAGGTCTTCCATGTGACCAATCAAGTGCACGAGGGGCTGAAGGGCATGGCGCTCACGGCGACCGTCCACGATATGACCTGCTGGCTGACGCCGGAGTTTCATACCCCGGCCAACATTCAAGCGGATGCTCGCTTTGCCGAGCGGATCCTGTTGAAAGCGGACGGTTTGATCGCCGTCAGTGAGAACACGCGGCAGGATGCGATCCGGGTGCTTGGATTGAATCCGGACAAAATTGTGGCGATCCATTCCGGGGTACCCGAGTCGTATTTCGACGTGACCGCGGCCGACGCCGAGCGGGTCCGGCGGCGCTGGAAGCTGGACCGGCCGTTCATCCTGCACATCGGGACGATCGAGCCACGCAAGAATCTGGATGCGCTGCTCG
>CAYMTH010000844.1:0-2520 GCA_964393235.1 uncultured Solibacteraceae bacterium
CCGGCCTCGCCGCCCTCGCCGGCTGCGGCCAGCAGGCCACCCAAAAGACCGAAGAAGAACAACTCCCCAGCGCCCTCGGACGCCCCCTCCGCGCCTACGGCGAACCCTCCCAGTTCGAGAAGGTCAAACGCGCCGTCCCCGACCTCAAACGCCCCCAGATCGGCTCCACCCGCACCCCCCTCGCCGAAACCGAGGGCATGATCACCCCCGCCGGCCTCCACTTCGAACGCCACCACGCCGGCGTCCCCGACCTCGACCCCGCCAAACACACCCTCCTCCTCCACGGCCTCGTCGACCGCCCCCTCGTCTTCACCCTCGCCGACCTCAAACGCCTCCCCTCCGCCTCCCACATCTACTTCGTCGAGTGCGCCGGCAACTCCGGCGGCGAGTGGAAAGCCCCCGGCGGCCCCAACCCCACCGCCTCCTTCGGCCTCGCCTCCTGCTCGGAATGGACCGGCGTCCCCCTGAAGATCCTCCTCGAGGAAGCCGGCCTCAAGCCCGAAGGCAAATGGCTCGTCGCCGAAGGCGCCGACGCCTGCAAGATGTCCCGGTCCCTCCCCATTGCGAAGGCCCTCGACGATACCCTCGTCGCCTACGCCCAGAACGGCGAGGCTATCCGCCCCGAACAGGGCTACCCCCTCCGCCTCGTCGTCCCCGGCTACGAGGGCAACGTCAACGTCAAGTGGCTCCGCCAGATCAAGGTCGTCTCCGAGCCCTACCAGACCAAGGACGAAACCTCCAAATACACCGACCTCCTCCCCGACGGCACCGCCCGCCAGTTCACCTTCGAGATGGACGCCAAGAGCGTCATCACCACCCCCTCCGGCGGCCAGAAACTCCCCGGCCCCGGCTTCGTCGAGATCCGCGGTCTCGCCTGGTCCGGCCGCGGCCTCATCGACCGCGTCGACGTCTCCACCGACGGCGGCAAGACCTGGCAACGCGCCACCCTCCAGGAACCCCGCCTCCCCAAAGCCTTCACCCGCTTCCGCCTCCCCTGGACCTGGGACGGCAAGGAAACCCAGCTCATGGCCCGCGCCACCGACTCCTCCGGCTACGTCCAGCCCACCCGCGAGGAGCTCGTCGAGGCCCGCGGCCTCAACATGCTCTACCACTACAACGGCATCAAGGTCTGGACCATCGCCGCCGACGGGAGCGTCAAGCATGCCTAAAGCCCTCCTCCTCCCCCTCGCCCTGCTCGGCCTCGCCGCCTTCGCCCAGGGCCCCAAGTACAAGGTGGGCCGCCCCGCCACCCCCGAAGACATCCGCGCCACCGACCAGTTCGTCGCCCCCGACGGCGCCGGCCTGCCCCCCGGCAAGGGCACGGCCGCCGAAGGCCGCGATATCTACTCCCGCCGCTGCGCCCGCTGCCACGGCGCCCAGGGCCAGGGCGATCAGGAAGGGCCCCTCGTCGGCGGGAAGGGAAGCCTCAAATCGGCCAAGCCCCTCCGCACGGTCGGCTCCTTCTGGCCCTACGCCACCACCATCTACGACTACGTCCACCGCGCCATGCCCTTCGACAACCCGGGCCTCCTCGACGCCAACCAGACCTACTCCGTCGTCGCCCTCATCCTCCACATGAACGGCATCATCGGCGAGAAGGACGAGATGAACGCCCAGACCCTCCCCAAGGTCCGCATGCCGAACCGGGACGGGTTCATCAAGGACACCCGCCCCGATACCGGCAAAGCCCGCAAGAAGTAGGCGCCTACTTCGCCGCCCGGCCGAAGTGGCGGTCGGCGAAGTTCCTCCACTGCGTCCAGTCGTAGTCCGTCACGTCGTGCTTCCCCGTCCGCACGTGGTACCCGATCGTGCCGCCGGTCGACGGCTTCTCCACCGCCGGGAACTCCTTGATCAGCAGCCCGCTGCGTCCGAGGAGCCGGTAGACGGGATCGGCGCCCAGCGCGCCCAGGAACTCGCCCTTCGGGTCCGCCCACAGGTCCTCGGCCGCCGAGTTCACATACACGGGGCGCGGAGCGATCAGCGCGATCAGCATGTGCTGGTCGAAGGGCAGCGTGTCCTCCTTGTCGGCGTACTGGCGGAAGTTGGCCGCGAACCAGTGCGGGAAGGCCGCGTTGATCCGCTGCGTGGTCTCGCCAAACCGGCGGCGTGCCAGCGCGGCGCCGCCCTCGCCCGAGTCGTTCGAGATCACGATCGCGAACCGCTCATCCTGCGCCCCGGCCCACAGCGTCGCCTTCCCGAGCCGCGAGTGCCCGTGGACCACGACCTTCGAACTGTCGATCGCCTTCTCCTTCTCCAGGATGTCCATCGCCCGGCTCAGGCCCCACGCCCACGCCCCGATCGAGCCCCATTCGTTCGGCCCGGGGCGCGTCTGCCCGGCCTTGTAGAACAGCGGGTGCGGGCCGTTCCTGAACCCGTCGTCGAAGTCCGGGTCGATGTCCCCGTAGTAGGCCGTCACCACGGCGTAGCCGCGCTTTAAGACCATATCGATGGGCCAGCGGCTGGCGCCAGTGCCGCGCTCGGCCTCGGTGGCGACGTGCTCCTTGGTGCGGGTCCAGCTCT
>CAYMTH010000845.1:0-2517 GCA_964393235.1 uncultured Solibacteraceae bacterium
GGGCGATGACGGCGAGGAGGATCGGGGCGGTGCGGATGTCCGTGGTCGCGTGGACGCGGCGGATATGCGGTTGGGGGGTGTGGAGGGCGAGGGTTTGCGGGTGGACGTCGTGGTCGACGAAGAAGGTGTTTTCCTTTTGCGTGGCGACGCGGCGGGCGACGGTCATCGCTTCGGCGGCGGCGGTGGCTTCATCGAGGAGGGAGGCGTTGGCGACGTCGAGACCGGTCAAGTCCGTGATCATCGTCTGGTAATTGAGCAGCGCTTCGAGACGGCCCTGGGAGATCTCGGGCTGGTAGGGCGTGTAGGCGGTGGACCAGGCGGGGTGTTCGAGGATGTTGCGGAGGATGACGAGGGGGATGTGAGTGCCGTAGTAGCCGGTGCCGATGAAGTTGGTGAAGATCTGGTTTTTGGCGGCGATGGCTTTGAGGTGGGCGAGGGCGTCGACTTCCGAGAGGGCGGGGCCGTGCTCGAGGGGGCGGGGGTGGCGGATGGAGGCAGGGACCGTCTGGTCGATGAGTTCGTCGAGGGAGGCGACGCCGAGGGCGGCGAGCATCGCGTCGATATCTTTCTGGGAGGGGCCGATGTGGCGGGAAGCGAAGTCAGACATGCGGAATCCTTGTCTGCCCGCTCTGTCTTGGTTGCCTGAAAAAGTTATCTCTTCGGCGGGTCCGTGGGGGGACCACTTTCCAGATGGTTGGTGCGACCGGGCGGGCCTTTTGCCTGAGAGTTTCCGGGGCTGTTGCTCCTTCGGCGCCTCCCTGCGGACGGAGGTCTCTCCCGCGCGGTTCTATTCAGTTTGTTTTAGGGTAGCGCGGGGGCGGGGGCCGGGGCAATCGCATATGATGGACGGTTCATGAGTCAAATGGCGCGTTGGGGGTGGGGCTGGGATTGGCGCTGGCGCCGCTGCCGGGACTGGCGGCGGGGCAGCGGCATCTGCTGGCGGTGTTCGTGGCGACGATTGTCGCGTTGATGGTGCGCCCGGCACCGATGGGGATGAGCGTGATGGTGTCGCTCACGCTGCTGGCGGTGACAGGGATCGTGCCGGCGAACCGGGTTTTGCTGGGGTTTTCAAACCAGACGGTCTGGTTGATCTTCTCCGCTTATCTGTTTGCGCGGGCGATATCGACGACGGGGCTGGGGATGCGGGTCGCGTATCTGTTGATCCGGCGGTTTGCGACGACGCCGCTGCGGCTGGGGTATGCGGTGGTTTCGGCGGGGATGATCGTGGCGCCGTTTGTGCCGAGCGACACGGCGCGGGGCGGGGGCGTGGTGTTTCCGGTGACGCTGAGCCTGGCGCGGGCGTTCGGGTCGGAACCGGGGGAGACGGCGCGGCGGATCGGCTCGTTCTTGATGCTGGTTTGTTTTCACGGGAATTACCTGGCGTCGGCGGTGTTTTTGACGTCGATGGTGGCGAATCCGATGATTGCGGGGTTTGTGAAGAAGATGTCGGGGGTGGAGATTACGTGGCTAGGGTGGCTGGCGGGGTCGTGCGTGCCGGCGCTGGCGTCGCTGGTGGCGGTTCCGTACTTCATCCACCGGTGGCACCGGCCGGAGTTGACCGAGACGGGGGAGGCGCGGCGGATGGCGGCGGCGCGGCTGGCGGAGATGGGGCCGATGAGCGGGCGGGAGCGGGGGCTGGTGTGCATTCTGGTGGCGGTGATGCTGGGGTGGGTGACGTCGCCGTGGCACGGGATTGGTAACGCCTATGTGGCGCTGGTGGGGATTTGCGCGGAGTTGATGAGCGGGTTGCTGGGGTGGGAGGAGTTGATCGGGGAGACGAAGGCGTGGGACGTGCTGCTGTGGTTTGCGCCGCTGATCATGATGGCCGATGAGTTGAACGCGGGGGGCGTGGTGAAGGTGGTGAGCGAGGGGATGTTCGGGATGCTGGCGGGGCTGCCGTGGGTGGGGGCGATCGTGTGTCTGGCGGTCCTCTACTTCTACATTCACTACGGGTTTGCGAGCATGACGGCGCAGGTGACGGCGCTGTATCCGGCGTTTCTGGCGGCGGGGCTGGCGACGGGGGCTCCGGCGCTGGCGGCGGCGCTGCCGATCGCGTATTTTTCGAATTTGAACGCGGGGATTACGCACTACGGGACGGGGTCGGCGCCGGTGTTTTTCGGGGCGGGGTATGTGGGGGAGGGGGAGTGGTGGCGGATCGGGCTGCTGGTGTCGATCGTGAACGTGGCGATCTGGCTGGGGGTGGGCGGGTTGTGGTGGAAAGCGATCGGGTACTGGTAGCTATTCCCAGGGCTGATCGCGGACGAAGGCGAGGTGGTCGGGGAGGGGCTGGCTGGTGTGGAAGTGGTGGCGGTAGGCCTCGATCCAGTTGCCGGCGATCTGTTGCTGGGCGGTGGAGAGGGGGAGCTGGCCGGCGCAGACCATGGTGCGGAGGCGGTCTTCGAGGGCGTCCTTGACGCGGGCGTTCCAGGCGCCGGATTGGTAGGGCTGGGGCCAGAGGTTGGCCGGGGGGAGGGCGCCGCCGAGGTCGGGGGGGATGAGGTAATCGACTTCGAAGGC
>CAYMTH010000846.1:0-2515 GCA_964393235.1 uncultured Solibacteraceae bacterium
TTGCATGCGCACGGCGCGCAGTACCAGATTCTGCCGGCGCGCTCGGCGCCACTGGCCAGCTTCCGGAATCGCAACGTGATTCTTTTTGGCGACCCGATCAACTCCTTTGCGGCCGCGCAACTCCTCAGCCGGGCCCGGCTCACCGTGATGCAAGACCCGGCGACCAATCGACTGGTGGTCCGGGACCGCCAGAAGCCCGTTTCGGATCCCCCCGCTGTTTCGCAGGTCGGAATCCAAGGCGCGATGGAGTTTTTCGCTTCGCCGGAACGTCTTCTCGAGTTGAAGGAGCGCTTTCGGCAGGACGGACTCGACACCTTTCCCAAGTCCTATCAACTGGTGGTACGCTGCACGGCGGAAGACAGCCTGCCACTTTCGTGCGGCTATGCCGCGCATTATGTGCTGGAAAAGTAATGCGCGTGCCGGATGGGGGACGGTGGTGCGCGCCTTCGCTGGCGAGTTGACGCAGCGGACGGGCCAAATCGTGCTAGCGCAGGCGATTCCGGGGGCTGCGGCTCCGGCTGGGCTACGTTGCAGCAACGGTTGCGGCACTCCCGGGCCACTGTTCAATCGAACATTCGAACTGGTATGAATTGAACGTGGACAGACGAGACTTTTTGAAGACTGCCGGGCGGATGGCTGCGGCTGGTGCGAGCGCGTGGGGCCAAGGGAAGGGTGGCGGCTCACGGAAGCCGAACATCATCTTCATTCTGGCCGACGACCTGGGCGTCAACGGCTTGAGTTGTTACGGCTCCGACAAGTTCCAAACGCCGCATCTCGACCGGCTCGCCGCCGGGGGCACTCGATACACGAACGCCTACACGGCTCCACTGTGCGGACCGTCGCGCGCGCTGATTCTCACGGGGCGGTACGCTTTCCGGACCGGCGCGACCAACCAGGACGCGACCGGCTTGATGAAGCCCACGGTGGAAGTCATGACCCCGAAGGTTCTGAAGGAGGCCGGCTACGTTTCGGCGATGATCGGGAAGTGGGGGCAACTTCCGCTGGGCCCGGCCGAGTTTGGCTTCGATGAGCATTTGAAGTTCACCGGCAGCGGCGCTTACTGGAACACGCAGGACAAAGCCAAGACCTACCAACGGAACGGTGAGAAGATCCGGCTCGGCGATAAGGAATACCTGCCTGACGTGATGCACCGATATCTGGTGGACTTTATCACCCGGCATCGAGACAAGCCGTTTTTTGCCTACTACTCGATGTCACATGTGCATTCCGAGATTCTGCCCACTCCCGACAGCGCGCCGGGCGTCGAGGACGCGTATGCAGACAATATCCGGTATATGGACAAGCTGGTGGGCCAGTTGGTGGCTGAACTCGACCGGTTGAAACTTCGCGAGAACACGCTGCTCGTGTTTTTCGGCGATAACGGCACCGGGAGCAATTACGCGGACGTTTCGACGATTCGGGGCAGGCGGCTGTCGGGCGAAAAGGGGTCGATGCTTGAAGGCGGGGCCAATGTGCCAATGATCGTCAACTGGCCGGGTCACACGCCGGCCGGAAAAGTGACTTCGGCGTTGATCGATTCCACCGATTTTCATCCCACCTTTGCCGAACTGGCCGGCGCGAAGTTGCCGCCGCAGATCGTGATCGACGGGCGCAGCTTCGTTCCGCAGTTGCAGGGGAAGCCCGGACAACCGCGGGAATGGATCTTCATTCAACTTGCGCGCCGATGGTACGTGCGCAATGCGGAGTTCAAGCTCAATCAGGCGGGCGAGTTGTTCGACATGAGTCGAGCTCCCTTCGAGGAGCCGTTGCTCCCGACGGAGGGACTGCGACCAGCAGCGGCAAAGGCGCGGCAGCGCTTGCAAGCCGTCCTGGACCAGCTAAATCCAGGCGGGGGGATTCTGGATACCGGCGATGGCACCGGGCGTCATGCGGGCCGGGAAGCGAACCGAAAGAAGAAGCGAAAGGAATGACAGGTTGCGCCCGGCTTCGAGGTGCGTCGCAATCTCAGCGAGTTCGCGGTGGCACCGGTCACACAGGTGGGGCGAGTGCCGGGAGGGCCGAGTCGAGAGTTCAGCGGTCTGGGTGAGCGAGGGCGGAGCGCTGGGGGATACCTGGTGGGCTGTGGACACGGTGGTGAATCCTTCCACGACGGGCGGAAGTTCGAGGCAGCGGACGATGGCGCGGCCGGATGGATTGGGGCTCGGCTGTTGTTTGATCAATGAAACCGCCGGATGGCTGCTTCCGGTGGCAGAACTGCCTCCATGCCGCAGTTGGCGCACCGCCAAAATTCGCGGGCTGGGCAATCGGGCAGGTCTTCGAGGACGTATCCCATCGCAACGGTGCACGCCGGACACAGTGGGTCAGCGGCAGGCCAATCGGGGAGCGTGAACGAGGGTGGCTTCATGGATTTGAATTCGACGGCCTTGCTCAGTGTACTTCGGATGGGCTTCATCCGGCCCGCCCGGAAGTCTTGCCGGTTGGCGGTTGGAAGAGACCGGAGAAATCCTGGTAGCACGTCCCCTGGGAATTATCTGATGGTGACGGTGGCGAAGCC
>CAYMTH010000847.1:0-2507 GCA_964393235.1 uncultured Solibacteraceae bacterium
CAAAAGGGAAACAAAGGAGCCAGCCGCCGGTGCCTGGCACCCAGGAAGCGGAAGGCCCGCGCAAAAGGGAAACAAAGGAGCCGCCACCCGGCCGCACCAACAGCAACCCCGGCCCGCCAGGGCCCCAACCCGCCCCCGTTCACGGGCCGCCGCCACACACAAGGAGGTAACCATGAAAAACACCGCACTCATCCGCCAGTTCGCCACCCCGCGGCCCATCAAGCCGCCCCGCCAGTGGTTCCTCGGCCTCGACTTCGGCCAGCGACAGGACTACTCCGCCGTCGCCGCCCTCGAACTCAAGTGGGAACACATCGGCCGTTGCCCCACCTACTACACCTTCGGCTACCAGCCCCAGGTCGTCATCCGCGGCCTCCGCCGCTTTGCCCTCGACACCCCCTATGTCGCCCTCGGCCCCCAGGTCATCGACTATATCCGCAATACCTGCGGCATCGACCAGTCCGTCGACCTCGTCCTCGACGCCTCCGGCCCCGGCGCACCCATGGTCGAAATGTTCCGCAACTCCCTGTCGGACAACGTCACGGTCCACCCCGTCATCATCACCTCGGGCCAAACCGAAAACCCCATCAAGGGCGGCGCCCGCGCCATCCCCCGCAATGCCCTGCTCACCCGCCTCCTCCTCACCATGGGCGCCGGCTCCCTCATCGCCGAACCCGGCGTGCCCTTCTGGAAGGAGTTCGTCGAGGAGATGACCGAACTCTCCGCCGACGACGGCCACCCCCGCTCCGGCGCCCACGACGACCTCGTCATCGGAGCCGGCCTCGGCCTCGACTACGCTCTCCGTGGCGTGCCCGAACTCCTCCCCGCCATCGACGGCGATGACTCCGAGGAGAAAACCGCCGCCACCCGGTTCGGCTTCAAGAAAAAACGGCTCTTCTGAACCCGCGCAGGGCGCGTCCGCAAGTATAACTTGCATAAAACGCGCCCTTCCCGCTCCTTGTGGCATCATATGGGTGCATGTTCCCGCTGGCCCCATTCAGCGCAGTCGTACTGGCCGTACTCACCGGCACAGCCGCCTGCACCGACATGGAAGCCCGCCGCATCCCGAACTGGCTCAACCTCTCCGGGCTCATCGTTGGGTTTGCCCTGAACCTGTTCCTCTATGGTTCAGCCGGTCTCAAAAACTCGGCCCTCGGCCTCGGCGTTGCCCTGCTCATCTACCTGCCCTTGTTCATCATCAAGGGCATGGGCGCCGGCGACGTCAAACTCATGGCCGCCGTCGGAGCCCTCGTCGGCCCCGCAAACTGGCTGCGTATTTTCGCCCTGACCGCAATTTTCGGCGGCCTCATCGCCGCCGTCGTCATCCTCTACCGCGGCTCCGCCGGCCGCGCGCTGCGCAACATCGGGCGCATCCTCCTCAGCCCGTTCCGAGGAAGCGTCCCGTACCAGGACAACCCGGAGCTGGATGTCACCAGCGGCAAAGGCCTCAGCCTCCCCCATGGCGCGGTCATTGGCCTCGGTGCTTTCACTTACGTATTCGTCATCTCGGCCTAAAGTTTTCAGTACTGAAGCCGATAGTAAGGATGTTATGACGCTAAACGCTCTATCCTCGGTTCGGACTCGGGAACTCCTTCCCCCCGCATTCCTGCAGGCGTTTGCCTACTTGCAATTGCTGGACTTCCTCACGACAATGATCGGCCTGCGCCTCGGCCTCTCCGAAGCCAGTCCCACCATCCGGCCCTTGATCGAGCCCCTCGGCATGGAGCTCGCCGTCGGCGTCTCCAAGCTCATCGCCTTTGCCCTTGCCGGCTTCTGCCTCGTAACCAATCGCCAGCGCCTCATCCGCTGGATCAACTACTGGTTCGCCGCCCTCGTGGTCTGGAACATGATGCTCATCATCATCGTCCTCACCCGCGGCCGCGCCTAACCAACTCCGCTCAGTGTAACGGCGCCACCAGCACCACCTGGATCCGCGTCGGCGTCCCGTTCTTCGTCGCCGGCCGCATCTCCCAGGATTCGAGCGATTTCAAAACTTTAGCCGCGAACTCCGGCTCGTTGCTGCCCTTCTGCTTCATCTCGGCCAGCACACCCTTCGCGTCCAGATATCCGAAATAGAGCAACGGCGGCCGCCGGCGCCCCATCAGCGCCGCCAGCACCGCCGGGATCGTCTTCGGCGACGGCACCAGCGTCGTGATCGGATACGGCGCCCGCACCTCGATCGGCGGCTCCAGCGACACAACCCCGCCCACCTGCCTCGCCGGCGCCGGCCCCTCCCTCGGGATGCAATAGTGCATCGACCATTCCCGGGTCCAGCCGACGTTCAAATACACCGAATATACCGGATCGCACTGCAATAACCCGCGCGCCTCCGGCAATACCTGATCGACGCCGCTGTGCACGATCATCACGTCGTGCCGCCCCGTCGAGGGATGAATAATCCGGATCGGCGGAATCGCGTCGCCCCGCAGCCCCCCGCTCCCCGCCAGCGGCCCCGGGCTCCCGGCCCCGTTCCCTAAGCCCCGCGGGCCCGTCCCGGTGCCGTCGGGCTT
>CAYMTH010000848.1:0-2507 GCA_964393235.1 uncultured Solibacteraceae bacterium
CGAGGCGGCGCGGGTGGCGCAGCTGCACCGGCAGACCGAGCTGGAGCTGCGCACGAAGCCGGAGAACGTGAGCAAGCTGCTGCGCTACAGCGAAGTTCTGTATACCGAAGACCGCGTGGCGACGCTGATTCCGGACGCGCGGACCACGCCGAAGGAGTGGCGGTACGCGACGGCCGAGCCGGCGGGCGATTGGACCCGGCCGGGCTACGACGACAGCGGCTGGAAGGCCGGGCCTGGGTATTTCGGCAAGCTGGCCATGCCGAGCGAGACGATGACGATCCGTTCGCCGTGGGACACCGAGGCGCTGTATCTGCGCTACACGCTCGAGCTGGGCGCGCCGCTGCCGACGCACTTCAAACTGCCGGCGCGGACGACGGGACAGGTGGAAGTGTGGGTGAACGGCGTGTCGGCGCTCGTGAATATCTTCGAACGGTCCGGGCACTACGAGTACGCGCTGAACGACGACGGGCAGAAGGCGTTCCGGGCCGGGAAGAACACGATCGCGATCAAGGTGACGCGGCACGGCTCGCAGACGAACGACCAGGTTTTCGACGCGGGACTGATCGCGTCGTTGGCCTGGAAGCCGGAGCCGGTGAAGCAGGGCGACGCGGCGAAGGCGGCATGGGTGGTGGTGGCGAACACGATTCTCAATCTGGACGAGACGGTGACACGGCGATGAATTTGAAAATGCAAAACGCGCTGGCGGCGACGCGGCGGCACTTCCTTTCCGGCTGCGGCGTGGGCCTGGCGAACCTGTTTCTGGCCGAGGCGCAGGAGGCTTCGTTGAAGCCGAAGAAGCCGGACCACGCGCCGAAGGCGAAGTCGGTGATCTTCCTGCAGGGGCGTGGCTGAGCGAGTTGCTGCCGGAGTTTTCGACGATCGTGGACGATGTCACCATCGTGCGTTCGATGAGCACGGACCAGTTCAACCACGCGCCGGCGCAGCTGTTCGTGCATACGGGGAATCCGCGGTTCGGGTTCGCGTCGATGGGGGCGTGGGCGACCTACGGGCTGGGTTCGGAGAACCAGGACCTGCCGGGGTTCGTGGTGTTGACGAGCGGCGGGAACAACCCGGACGGCGGGAAGTCGCTGTGGGGATCGGCGTTTTTGCCGAGTGTGTATCAGGGTGTGCACTGCCGGTCGCACGGGGATCCGGTGCTTTTCCTTTCCGACCCCGACGGGATGACGCGCGGGATGAGGCGGAAGACGCTGGACGCGCTGAAGGACCTGAACTCGATGCAGGCGAAGCAGGCCGGGGACCCGGAGATCGACGCGCGGATGGGGCAATACGAGCTGGCCTACCGGATGCAGATTTCGGTGCCGAACGTGATGGACATTTCGAAAGAGCCCGAGCACATTCACAAGATGTACGGCACCGAGCCGGGCAAGACGAGCCTGGCGAATAACTGTCTGCTGGCGCGGCGGCTAGTGGAAAACGGCGTGAGGTTCGTGCAGATCTTCGACTGGGGCTGGGACCACCACGGGACGAGCAGGCGCGACGATATTCAACACGCGCTGAAGCCGCACATCCGGCAGGCGGACCAGGCGATGACGGCGTTGATCAAGGACCTGAAACAGCGCGGGCTGCTGGACCAGACGCTGGTCGTCTGGGGCGGGGAATTCGGGCGGACGCCGATGCGGGAGATCGGCTACTACGTGACGAAGGACAAGATGACGCCGCGGGACCTGCAGGCGACGATCCTGCATCAACTCGGGCTGGACCCGTACAGGCTACACTACTCCTATCTCGGATTGAATCAGCGACTCATCGGGCCGACCGATGAAGGGCGCGTGATGAAGGATCTGTTGATTTAGAGGAGAGACGATGAAACTGATTCTGGCCGGAGTGGCCGCGATGGGAGCGCTGTGCGCGCAGGACCTGCTGGTGAAGGACGCTACGGGGCAATGGAAGCAGGCAAGCACGGCGGTATTGAAGGCCGCCAAGAAGATGCCGGCCGAGAAGTACGACTATAAGGCGGCGCCGGAAGTACGGTCGTTCGGCGGGTTTGTGGGGCATGTGGCGGACGCGGGCGTGATGTTCTGCGCGGCGATCGCGGGGGAGAAGAAGGCCCCGGCCGGCGCGGAGAAAAAGCTGAAGACGAAGGACGAACTGGTGGCGGCGCTCGAAGAGTCGATCGCGTACTGCGACAAGGTGTACGCGGGCGTGACGGGCGCGGCGGCGACGGAATCGATCAAGTTCTTCGGGCAGGACCGGACGCGGGCGGGCGTGATGTTCTTCAACAATATGCACACCTACGAGCACTACGGGAACATCGTGACCTACATGCGCGCCAACGGGCTGGTGCCGCCGACGAGCGAAGGCCGCTAGAGCTTGATGTAGACGTTGTTCTTCTCGAGCGATCGCAGGAAAAGCCAGGTGATCGTGAAGAAGACGAGAAAGCTGAAGAGCGCCCAGGGGAGCGGCGAATCCTTGGGCGCGAACGGCTTGACGAAGTCCTCGACGAGCATGTGGAGGACGTAGCCGGCGAGCGCGTTGACGCCGAGCGT
>CAYMTH010000849.1:0-2503 GCA_964393235.1 uncultured Solibacteraceae bacterium
CGGTGGAGGCGGAGACGGGGACGCCGGTGACGGTCGCGTTGCGGGCGGACGTGGCGCGGCGGATGTGGACGGATACGTCGCGCTGCGGTTAGGGGAGGCTACGGACTTGTGGCATGTGGCGGTGCGGCTACCGGAGGGGATGCGGAGCCTGGTCGGGCCGATCCTCGACGATGCGGCGCGGCGGTAGGGGGATTCCGAGGAGCCTGGCTCCTAGGAATTATCGGGAGTACTTGTAGATGAGGTCGAGGAGCTCGGTATAGAGCTCGGTCTCTTTGCGGGTGTCGCCGGCGGCGACGGCGTTATGGACACAGTGCTCGAGATGGGTCTGCATCAGTTCGCGGCTCACGCCCTTTAGAGCCTGCTGGACGGCCGCAATCTGCATCAGGATATCCATGCAGTAGCGCTCCTCCTCCACCATTTTGCTGAGGCCGCGGACCTGGCCTTCGATTCGCTTCAGGCGCTTGAGCGCCGGCTGGTTACGCATTATTCAAACCTCCGGAGGCGCAGGCTGTTGGTGAGCACGCTGATGGAACTGAGCGCCATGGCGGCGCTGGCGAGGACGGGGTTGAGCAGGCCGAGCGCCGCGACCGGGATGCCGGCCGCGTTATAGGCGAACGCCCAGAAGAGGTTCTGGCGCATGACGCGCACGGTCTGGCGCGAGAGGCGGATGGCTTCGGCGACCGCGCGCAGATCGTTGCGCAAGAGCGTCACGTCGGCGGCTTCGACCGCGATGCCCGCCCCGGAGGCCATCGAGATGCCGGCGTCGGCCTGGGCCAGCGCCGGGGCGTCGTTGATGCCGTCGCCGACCATCGCCACCATGTGTCCCTGTCGCTGGCGGGCGCGGATGGCCTCGAGTTTGTCGGCGGGGAGGAGTTCGGCGGCCACCTCATCGATGGCGGCGCGCCGGGCGATCTGTTCCGCCGTCGCGCGGCGGTCTCCGGTGAGCATGAGCACCTGCAGTTTGAGGGCGTGGAGGGCGGCGACGGCGGCGGGGGAGGTCGGCTTGATGGGGTCCTCGATGAAGAACGCGCCGGCGGGGCGGCCGTCGATGCGGGCGGCGACGGTGGCGCCGGTTTCGGGGGAGTCGAGCCAGACGGGGCGGCCGGCTTGGACGGTGTGTCCGTCGACGATGGCGCGGGCGCCCTGGCCCGGGGTGGCTTCGAAGTTCGCGACGGGGCGGAGGGGGGCGTTGGCGTAGGCGACGATGGCCTGGGCGAGGGGGTGTTCGCTGGCCGATTCGAGGGACGCGATGAGGGGGAGATCTTCGGGGGCGCCGGTGTAGCGGATGACGGCGGGGCGGCCTTCGGTGATGGTGCCGGTTTTATCGAGGGCGACCGTATCGATATGGGCGAGGCGTTCGAGGGCTTCGCCGCCCTTGATGAGCACGCCGCGGCGGGCGGCGCGGCCGGTGGCGACCATGACGGCGGCGGGGATGGCGAGGCCCATGGCGCAGGGGCAGGCGATGATGAGCACGGCGACGGCGGCGGCGAGGGCGCGGCCGGCGTCGGCGCCGGTGGCGAGCCAGGCGGCGGCGGTGACGGCGGCGATGGCGAGGACGGTGGGGACGAAGATGGAGCTGACTTTGTCGGCGAGTTTTTGGAGCGGCGCGCGGGTGGACTGGGCGTCGCGCATGAGGCGGGCGATCTGGGCGAGGGTCGTGTTCGCGCCGATGGCGGTGACGGTGGCGGTGAGGGCGCCGAGGCCGTTGATGGTGCCGGCGGAGAGCGGGTCGCCGGGGCGCTTGGAGACGGGGATGGGCTCGCCCGTGAGCATCGACTCGTCGACGGCGGATTCGCCGGAGAGGACGCGGGCGTCGACGGGGATGCGGGCGCCGGGCTTGCAGAGAACGGTGTCGGCGAGGCGGACCTGGGCGATGGGGAGGTCGACGGGGGTGTTGTCGCGGAGGACGGTGGCGGTGGGGGGCTGCAGATCGGCGAGGCCGCGGAGGGCGGCCGCGGTTTCGCGGCGGGCGCGGAGCTCGAACATGCGGCCGGTGAGGACGAGGGCGAGGATGAAGATCACGGCCTCGTAGTAGACGTCGGGCATGAGGCCGCGGGCGTGGAAGGCGTGGGGGAAGAGGGTGGCGGCGAGGGAGTAGGCGTAGGCCGCGCCGGTGCCGACGGCGATGAGGGTGCTCATGTCGTAGCGGCGGCGGGGGAGGCCGGCGAGGGCGCGGCGGTAGTATTCGCGGCCGGGGCCGAGCATGACGAACGTGGCGGCGGCGAGTTGGGCGAGGTTGGCGGCGGTGTTGGCGTGGCCGGTGAAGGGCATGGCGGCCATGGCGGCGACGCCGAGGGCGAGGGAGATGAAGGCGCGGCGGCGGACGGTGGGGAACTCGTCGGGGGCTTCGGTTTCGGCGGCGGCGGGGACGGTGTAGCCGGCTTGTTCGATGGCTTGCTTGAGGTCGGCTTCGGTGGTTTGGTTCGGGTGGAAGGTGACGCGGGCTTCGTTGGCGAGGAGGTTGGCGGTGGCGTGGGTGACGCCGGGGAGTTGGGTGAGGGCT
>CAYMTH010000850.1:0-2202 GCA_964393235.1 uncultured Solibacteraceae bacterium
GGCGGCGAGGCCGCGCACCAGCGAGAACAGCAAGGGTGCGCCGGAGAAGCTGAACGCGGATCCGCACGGCGCGGCGTGGCTGGTGAAGATCAAGCTGGCGAACCCGTCTGAAGTGGACGGGCTGCTGTCGGCGGCCGACTATCAGGCGTACCTCGGCGAATAGGCGTGTGGAAACGGCAGGCGCTACTGGTCGTCGCCTTCGTATTGGCGATCCGCCTGCCGTTTCTCTTTCAGGCGGTTCAAGGCGACGACATCTACTACCTGTTCGGGGCCCAGCACGCGCAGATTGAACCGCTGCACCCGAAGCACACGGCGTACGCGTTTCAGGGCGACGTGGTGTCGATGCAGGGCCATCCGCACCCGCCGTTCAACGTCTGGTATCTGGGCGCGCTGCTGGCGGTGTTCCGCGAGGTCTACGAGGTGCCGTTCCACTTGGCGTACCTGCCGTTTTCGCTCATCGCGGCGCTCGCGGCGCTGTCGATCGCGCGAAGGTACACGGAGAATCCGCTGCTGGCGACGCTGCTGTTTTGCGCGGTGCCGGCGTTCGTGGTGAACGGCACGTCGCTCGAAAGCGATCTGCCGCTGGTGGCGTTCTGGCTGCTTTCGGTGGCGCTGTTCCTGGCCGGGCGGATGGCGCTAGCGGCGGCGGCGATGGTGGGCGCGGCGATGTGCGGGTATCAGGCCGTGGTGCTGGTGCCGATCCTGTTCCTGCTGCGGCGGCAGTTCCATTGGACGCTGGCGGTGATCCCGGCGGCGCTGGGCCTGTACGAAGTGCTGGAGCGGCTGACGTCGGGCGCGATGCCGGCGCAGGTATTGACGGGCTATTTCGGCACGTACGGCCTGCAGCGACTGGAGAACAAAATCCGCAACGCGGCGGCGCTGACGGTGCACATGGGGTGGCTGGTGACGCCGCTGGCGGGGTTGCCGCTGTTCCGGCGCGAGTGGATGTGGGCGGTGGGGCCGGCGGCGCTGGCGGCGTGGTTCGATCCGCATCCGCTGTGCTGGGGCTCCGTGTTCGCGGGCGTCTGCGTGCTGGCGGGGGCGCGGAAGCAGGGGTGGCTGGGGCAGTGGATCCTGGTGTTTTTCGCGGCGGCGCTGGCGCTGTTCTTCGCCGGCTCGGCGCGGTATTTGCTGCCGCTGGCGCTGCCGGTGTGCATCCTGGCTGCGGAATACACCGGGCTCTGGGCGGTGGCGGCGAACCTGGCGCTCGGCCTGGCGCTGGCCACGGTGAACTATCAGCACTGGGACGGATACCGGCGCATCGCCGCGAGCGTTCCGGAAGACAAGCGCGTGTGGGTGAACGGCGAGTGGGGGCTGCTGTTCTACCTCGAGGCCAAGGGCGCGCTGCCGCTGCTCCGCGGGCAATCGGTGCAGGCGGGCGAGTACGTGGTGTCGAGCCAGCTGGCGGACTCGATCGCCTTCACGACGGGCGGTGGCGTGCCGGCGCCGGTGAGCGAGACGGCGATCACGCCGGCGTTGCCGCTGCGGCTGATCGGGCTCGACGCGAAGTCGGCGTACTCATCGGCGGCGAAAGGATTGCGGCCGTTCGACGTGACGGCGGCGCCGGTCGACGTGGTGCGAATGGTGTCGGTCATCGCGCGGCGGCCGGTGCTTTCGTATCTGCAAATGGGCTCGCCGGAGGCGACGTCGCAGATCGTCTCGGGCATCCACGAGCTCGAGAACAACCAGTGGCGCTGGATGGACGGCCGCGGCGTGATGCTGTTGAAACGGCCGGCGGCGGCGGCGCCGGTGGAGGTGAAGATCTTCCTGCCGGACCAGGCGCCCGGGCGGCGCGTGACCGTGACGCTGGACGGGCGCACGGTGCTCGACCAGACGCTCGCGGCGACCGGCTCACACACCTTGAAAACAGCGCCGTACGCCGCGCCGGGCGAGGACGTGCAGCTCACGGTGACGATCGACCAAACGTTTCAGGCGCCGGGGGACAACCGGCGCCTGGGCTTGATTCTGGCGGGGGCCGGATTTACTTGGCCTTGAAGAGACGTCGCACGCGGTGGGCCTCGCTGTCGCCGATGTAGACGACGCCCTTCTTATCCACGAACACGCCGTGCGGGCGGTTCATGGCGCAGTCGCGGGGCGAGGTCTCCGGACCGTCGCCGCGCTTCCCGTTGCCGGCGGGCGTGGAGATCGTACCGTCCTTCAGGTCGATGCGGCGGATGGTGTGGCTCTCGGTGTCGGCGAGGT
>CAYMTH010000850.1:2212-2469 GCA_964393235.1 uncultured Solibacteraceae bacterium
AGGTCGACGCCGCCGTCCTTGGCCCAGCTGATGCCCTTGGGCCCGTTGAGCAAAGCCTGCTTCGCCGGGCCGCCGTCGCCCGCCCAGCCCTTGGCGCCGGTGCCGGCGATGTGGTGGAGCGTCTTCGTCTTCCAATCGATGCGGTAGACCATGTTGCCTTCGCGGAGCGCGAGATAGAGGTTGCCCTTCGGGTCGACGTCGATGGCGCGGGGACCGAAGAGCGGATCGAGGCACTCTCTGCCGCCGGCGTCGACGTC
>CAYMTH010000851.1:0-2463 GCA_964393235.1 uncultured Solibacteraceae bacterium
AGGCGGTGGCCATCAATCGGGACACCAGTGACAGGCGCCATGTTTTGCGGCGGCCGGAGGCGCCTGGGACCGCTCTTATCTCTGCGGCCAGGCGTTGGGGCGGTAAGGCGGCTTTTGTAATTGCTGCAGATACTCCACCACGCGCCGCACGCGGATCAGCCCGTAATCACGGTCGTTTTCCACCTTACGGAACACGGGGCCCCACACCGGCATCTCCTCGGACCCGTGCGCCACGCGCGAACCTTTTCCGCCGAGGATCATCTTCTCTAAGTTCTCGGTCGGGAACTTACCCGAGTTGCGTTGCGCGATCGTCGTCAAATCCTCTAACTTCTCCCGCAGCGCCGGGGCCGCCGGGCCGCCCCCCTTCCCATCCTTGCCGTGGCACGACGCGCAGTAGGCGAGGTAAAGGTCGCGCCCCTCCATTGACCCGATCAACTTCCGCGGCGTCGTCTCCTGCCCGTATGCCGCCACCGCCAAGAGCAATCCGATCAGCCACATATCGCCCTCCACCCGCACTATACTCCCGCTCCCCCCAAAAAAGAATCCCCTATACAATCGACCCATGACCCGCCGCGCGTTCCTCCGCTCCGCCGCCCTCGCCGCCGCCGCACAGCCCCGCCGGCCCAACATCTTCATGATCGCGGTGGACGACTGGAACGACTGGGTCGGCGCGCTCGGCGGCCACCCGCAGGTCAAGACTCCCAACCTCGACCGCCTGGCCGCCTCCGGCCTCCTGTTCACCGACGCCCACACCGCCGCGCCCATCTGCAACCCCTCCCGCACCGCCCTGCTCACCGGCCGCCGGCCCTCCACGACCGGCATCTACGGCAACGACGAAAAGCCCTGGCGCGCCCAACTCCCCGCCGCCGTCACCCTCCCGCAATACTTCCGCCAGAACGGTTACAAATCGCTCGGCGGCGGCAAAGTCTTCCATCACGGGAAGGGTTTCAATGACCCCCAATCCTGGGACGATTACTTCTTCTGGAACCCCGCCGGCCGCGCCAACGGCTGGTTCGACAACTATTCCTTCCCTCCGGACCCCGAACCCCGCCGCCCCGTCACCCCCATGCCCTCCGTCAGTTGGCGCAACTTCGACTGGGCGCCGCTCGACGTCGCCGACGACGACATGCCCGACTACAAGGTCGCCTCCTGGGCCATCGACGTTCTCCGCCAGTCCCACGACAAACCCTTCTTCCTCGCCGCCGGCATGTTCCGTCCGCACATCCCGTGGTTCGTGCCGAAGAAGTATTTCGATCTCTACCCGCTCGACTCCATCGTCCTTCCGCCCGTCAAGGAAGACGACCTTGCCGATGTGCCGCCGTTTGCCCGCCGCGTCGCCCTCAACCAGCACTCTCGCCACGATCTGCTCGTCTCCACCGGCAACTGGAAGCGCGCCGTCCAGGCCTACCTCGCCTGCATTTCCTTCTCCGACGCGATGATCGGGCGCATGCTCGACGCCCTCGCCGCCAGCCCCCACCGCGCCAACACCATCGTCGTTCTCTGGTCCGACCACGGCTATCACCTCGGCGAAAAGTGGCACTGGCACAAGCAAAGCCTCTGGCACCGCGCCACCCACGTCCCGCTCATCGTCAACGCGCCCGGCGTCACCAAACCGAACACCCGCTGCCACCGTCCCGTCGGCCTCATCGATCTCTATCCCACCCTTGCCGACCTCGCCGGCCTCCCCGCGCCCCCGTCTCTCGACGGTCAGTCCCTGCGCCCTCTTCTCGCCGATCCCGACGCCCCCTGGCCCCGTCCCGCCCTCACGACCTATTCCAAAGGCAACCACGCCCTCCGCACCGAACGCTGGTCGTACATCCGCTACCATGACGGCTCCGAAGAGCTCTATGATCGCCGGCAGGACCCCAATGAGTGGATCAATCTGGCCGCCAACCCGGCTCTCGGCCCCGTCAAGGCCGAACTTGCCAAACACCTGCCGAAATCCGAAGCCCCCGGCTCCTCCATCCCCACCGGTGTCCCCGATTAATCCTAGGAGCCTGGCTCCTAGGGGATTTCCTGCCCGTTCTATCCTGGTTCCAATGCGTCTTCTCCCCATCCTGCTGGTCCTCGCCTGCGCCGCCCTCGCCGCCGACAAAAACCACCTCTCCAACTCCCTCTCCGTCGACTCCCCCGCCGGCCACCCCGTCCGCCTCGAAATCCCCGCTCCCCGCGGTTTCAACCCCGACTCCCTCCGCCTCTACGAAGAGCCCGCCCACACCCCCGTCCCCGTCAAAGTCGAGTTCCGCCGCCCCTCCGTCCTCCTCCACTTCACCTCCACCGGCGCGAAACAGTACACCGCCACCTACGACTCGGTCGGCGCCGGCGAATCCGAACGCCTCGCCGCCCCCGCCATGGTCGACTCCGGTGACCGCGTCACCTTCGGCCGCGCCGGCGTCCGCGGCAAACTCGCCGTCGGACTCTACTCCCACGCCGCCCCGCTTGACTGGGATAACGACGGCGACA
>CAYMTH010000852.1:0-2459 GCA_964393235.1 uncultured Solibacteraceae bacterium
CCAGGAGTTCTCGGACGCCAAGGTGATGGACATCGCACTCTTCGAAAAGCTCCGGCTCGAGGACGTCAACCCGCTCGAAACCACCATCGCCTTCCAGCACCTCATCGTCGAACTCGACCTCAGCCACGAAGAGGTCGGCCGCCGAACCGGCAAGGACCGCTCGACGATCACCAACCTCCTCCGCATCCTCCGCCTCCCGGCTGATCTTCAGGTCCTGATCGCCGAACGCCGCCTCTCCATGGGCCAGGCCAAGGCCATCATGGCCCTCCCCGACGAGGACCTGCAGCGCGAGGTCGCCGAAAAGGCCGTCGCCCAGGGCATGAGCGTGCGCCAGGTCGAACAACTCGTCCAGCGCATGACGAAGGAGCAGGAACCGAAAAAGCCAGAGCCTCCCGTCGACCCCAACGTCAAAGCCGCCATCCGCGAGCTCGAGAACTCCCTCGGCACCAAGGTGAGAATCATCGAACGCGCACCCGGCAAGGGACGCATTGAGATCGAATACTATTC
Organism: uncultured Solibacteraceae bacterium; assembly: GCA_964393235.1. Taxonomy (GTDB): domain Bacteria; phylum Acidobacteriota; class Terriglobia; order Bryobacterales; family Bryobacteraceae. The sequence goes on from CAYMTH010000852.1 coordinate 508, forward strand.
GAGTGATGACCTGGATCGAATCTATGCGGTCATCGTGGGCGAAGCGCCCTGAGGTCTAAATTTTGGTGCCGGCGGTAGGACTCGAACCTACGACCTGCGGATTATGAGACCGCCGCTCTAACCACCTGAGCTACACCGGCAACAAAGTCCAGAATAAACAACGACTTGCGGATCTGTCAATTCCGCCCCTCGCGGGCCCCCTTTTTCCCAACCCCTTGAGCCACCCAAATCCACTCCCGGTCATCGAATTCCACGACGTTTCGAAGAGCTATCCCATCTACGATTCGCCGTCGGACCGCCTCAAGGAGCTCCTCACGCTCAACCGGGCCTCCTACCACCGCGACTTCTGGGCCCTCCAGAATGTCTCGTTCGACGTCCACCGCGGCGAGACCTTCTGCATCATCGGCGAAAACGGCTCCGGCAAAAGCACACTCCTCCAGATTGTCGCCGGCATCCTCCAACCCACCTCCGGCACCGCCCGCACCAACGGACGCGTCGCCGCCCTCCTCGAACTCGGCTCCGGCTTCAACCCCGAATTCACCGGCCGCGAAAACGTCTACCTCAACGCCGCCATCCTCGGCCTCAGCACCGCCGAAATCGATCAGCGCTACGCCGAAATCGAGGCCTTCGCCGAGATCGGCGAGTTCATCGACCAGCCGGTCAAAACCTACTCCAGCGGCATGACCGTCCGCCTCGCCTTCTCCGTCGCCATCCACGTCGACCCCGACGTCCTCCTCGTCGACGAAGCCCTCGCCGTCGGCGACATCTACTTCCGCCAGCGCTGCATGCGCAAAGTCCACGAACTCCGCGCCCGCGGCGTCACCATCCTCTTCGTCTCCCACGCCATCGGCGACGTCAAGGCGATCGGCGACCGGACCATGTGGCTCGACAACGGACGCATCCGCGCCATCGGTGACACCGAGTCCGTCGTCTCCAAATACCTCGCCTACATGGTCGAAAAGGACTCCCAGTTCCTCGGCCTCGCCCGAAAGGCCGGCGACCACCCCCAACCCGCCGCCGCCACCCAGGCCCCCGAACTCGTCACCACCATCCCCAACATCGACCACCGCTACGGCGACGGCCGTGCCGAAATCATCGGCATCCTCGTCGCCGACCCCGACGGCCGCCCACTCCACCTCCTCGAACCCGCCGCGAAAATCGTCGTCCGCATCTCCGCCCGCGCCAAAGAAGCCGTCCTCAACCCCAATATCGGCTTCATGCTTCGAAACCACCTCGGCGTCGACTTCGCCGGCTCCAACACCCTCCGCGAAGGCCACCAACTCCCCGAAATGTGGCCCGGCGATACCGTCACCGTCGACTTCCATCTCACCCTCCCCGAACTCTACCCCGCATCGTTCTCCTTCTCCCCGGCCATCGCCGACGGGAACCTGACCGAGTACAAAATGTGCGACTGGATCGACAACGCCATCACCCTCCAAATGGGCCACGGCGAAGGCCAGATCTACGGCTACCTCCACCTGCCATGCCGTGTTGAAGTAAACAGTCGTTTGAATGAAAAGCCGGAGCCTGTCCATGAGCGCTGAATTCACCGGTGAACGCGTCATCCCCGGCCAGGTCGACGTCGACCTCTGGAACGAACACCTCTCCCGCTACGCCTTCGCCGCACGCCTCGCTAGACGCAAACGAGTTCTCGATATCGGCTGTGGCGCCGGCTACGGCTCCGCCGAGCTCTCCCTCACCGCCGGCTCCGTCGTCGGCATCGACATCGCCGCCGACCACTACCAGCGCCCCAACCTCACCTTCCAGGTCGCCGGCGCCGCCGAACTTCCCTTCCCCGACGCCTCCTTCGACCTCGTCGTCGCCTTCGAAGTCATCGAGCACCTCAAGGACTGGGAGCGCCTCGTCGCCGAAGCCCGCCGCGTCCTCACCCCCTCCGGCCAGTTCGTCGTCTCCACTCCCAACAAGGCCTACTACGCCGAAACCCGCCGCCT
>CAYMTH010000853.1:0-2459 GCA_964393235.1 uncultured Solibacteraceae bacterium
CCTTTCTCTGGTTTGCGGCGTCGATGGGGCGCGTCACGCTCGCCCTCCAAAAGAAGCTGACCGACGGATTCGACCGCGCCTACATGTTGGGCGCTGCTGGCGGGCTGGCCGGGACATTGACCGCGGCCGCCCTCGGCGATTGGGTCATTCCTTTCGCCTATAACGTCGGTGTCCGGGGATTCGCCGTCAGCATCCTCGCCTGGATCTTCCTCGGTGGCGCCGCCGCCATCGCCTCCGATCACACTGAATCCCCTCATTGACTGGCTAACTATGGAAACCCTCGTCAATCCGTCTCCGCGAATCGATCCTCCCGCTGAGGATCTCTGCGTATCCATCGTGCTGGTCTCCTGGAACAGCCGCGCCGATCTGATTCCCTGCCTGCGGACTCTGTACCGTTCCCCGATCGAGTATCCGTTCGAGGTGATCGTCGTCGACAACCACTCCACCGACAACACGCCCGACATCGTCGTGTCCGAATTCCCGCAAGTCATCGTCATCCGCCGCGCTGAGAACTCCGGCTTCGCCGCCGCCTGTAACGCCGGCGCGCTCGTCGCCCGCGGCGAGTTCGTACTGCTGCTCAACAATGACACGATCCCCGATGCCCTGTCCCTCGATCTCCTGGTCGAGTTCATGCGAGAACATCCCACTTGCGCCGCGGCCGGTGGACGACTGCTGAACGCCGACCGGTCCTTTCAAGCTGGTTATGCGGAGTTCTCGACACTCCTGCAGGAGTTGGTCATAGCTCTCCACATCGGTGAGCGGTTGAAGGCTGGATTCCCTCTTCACCACGATGCCAACAGGGTCATGGAGGCCGACTGGCTCTGCGCGGCCTGCCTCCTGGTCCGCCGCTCCGCTTATCTGGCTGTCGGCGGGATGGACGAGCAGTTCTTCATGTACAGCGAGGAAGTCGACCTCCAATGGCGCCTGAAGCGTGCCGGATGGACGATCTTCTACGTTCCCGATGCGGAGACGGTTCACTTCGGCGGCCGGAGCCAGGACCGCTGGCGGCGCCGGATTATGGTCTATCGAGGCAAGATCCTCTTCTACCGCAAGAACTACGGTCCGGCGCGGACAGCCGTGCTCCGTTGTTTGCTCGCCATCGTCTCCGCCGCGAAGATGGCGATCTGGGCGATCGCCCGCCTCCTGTATCCGGGAGCCGAGCGCTCGCGGAAAGAACTCCGGTCGAACTTCGACGTCGTTCGCCTTTGTTTGCACGGGTTGTGAACCCGGGGCGCGCCATGCGCATCCTTTACCTCACCCACGTACTTCCGCACCCGCTCGATGCCGGTCCGAAGGTGCGTGCCTACTATACCCTGCGCCACCTCAGCGCGACCCACGAGGTCACGCTGCTCTCTTTCCTCCGCGACACCGATACGCCGGAATCCGTCGCGCATCTGAAGACGTTCTGCCGGGACGTGCGGACCGTTCCGATTTCCCGCTCCAGATTCCGCGACGCCTTCGACCTGCTGCGTTCGCTGGCCACGGGCGAACCATTCCTGATTTTGCGCGACTGGCGGGACGAAATGCTGGCGGCCATCGAATCCGCATTTGTCTCCAACCGGTTTGACGCGATCCACGCCGACCAGTTGGCGATGGCGAACTTCGCCCTGCGCGGTCGTCAGGTCGCGCCGGGGGCGCCGGTCCGCATCGTCCTCGATCAACACAATGCCGTCTACCAGATTCCGCTCCGGCTGGCGCAGTCGGAGTCAAATCCCGTCAAACGGTCGCTGCTCCAGCGCGAGGCGCGGGCGATGGCCGGATTCGAGGTCGGTCTCTGCGGCAGCTTTGATCACGTGGTGTTCGTCACCGACGTCGATCGCGCCGCGCTCGTGAGTCACGGCATGCAACCCGCGCCAGGCCGCCATCATGTGATTCCCATCTCTATCGATCCGGCCGCCACGCCGGTCCGGCGCAGGCACCCCCGGCGCGTGACGTTCGTGGGGGGGCTGCACTGGCCGCCCAATGCCGCCGGCGTGCGATGGTTTGAAGAGGAAGTGTGGCCGCTCGTATCCGCGGCCGTCCCGGAAGCGGTGTTCACCGTCATCGGCCACAACCCGCCAGGCGCGGCGCCGGCGGCGCCAAACGGCGTTGAACGTCTCGGCTATGTGCGGGACCCGCAGCCTTGTCTCGACGAGACGGCCGCCTTTGTCGTGCCGCTGCACGCCGGCGGCGGCATGCGTGTCAAGATTCTGAACGCCTGGGCTGCCGGACTTCCGGTGGTGAGTACCACCATCGGCGCCGAAGGGATTCTGACCCGAAATGGCCACAACATTTTCCTCGCCGATGAGGCGCCTGTCTTCGCCGATGCGGTGATCCGTCTTCTGCGGGATCCCACACTTGGCGACGCGCTCGGGGCCGGAGGCCGCGCGACAGTCGAATCGCACTACAACTGGAAAAACGTCTACGAGGCGTGGAACGAGGTGTATCAGTGAACCTCCTGTTTGTCGTTCCCTATGTGC
>CAYMTH010000854.1:0-2457 GCA_964393235.1 uncultured Solibacteraceae bacterium
TCCAGTCGCTCATCAAGACCCTCCCCGGCATCGTCTCCAATGACCGCTCCGACTTCCGCCTCGCCTTCAACAACACCGACGCCTTCAACGTCAACGGCCTCCGCGGGTCCATGAACAACGTCTACCTCGACGGCTCCATCAACACCGACGTCGGCGCCAACGACGGTCAGTACACCCAGATCTCCCTCGACGCCGTCAGCGAATTCAAGGTGCAAACGTCCACCTTTAACGCCGAATACGGCCGCAACCCCGGCGTCATGATCTCCATTAACACCAAGTCCGGCGGCACCCAGTACCACGGAACCCTCTACGAGTTCCTCCGCAACAACGCCATGGACGCCCGCTTCCCCTTCGATACCACCGGCAAAACCCAGAAGCTCCGCTTCAATCAGTACGGCGGCAACTTCTCCGGCCCCGTCGAGTTCCTCCCCGGCCTCTCCACGCGAAAAGAAAAGAAGATGTTCTTCTTCTTCAACTACGAAGGCACCCGCGCCGTCCGCCCCCTCGGCGGTACGTTCGTCGACATCCCCTCCGCCGCCGTTCTCAACGGTGACCTGAGCGGCCTCTACCGCACCGGCTTCATCCTCGACGGCGCCAACCAGCCCACCCAGTTCCGCAACGGCCAGGTCTTCCGTCCCGGCTCCGTCGTCCGCGGCCCCGGCGGCCGCATCATCGGCGGCGATCCCTACATCAATAACCAGATCCCCCGCGCCGAATGGTCCCGCAACGCCCCGGCCTTCCTGAAACTCCTTGCCCTCCCCGACCGCTCCACCGCCACCCCTACCCCCAACTCCCCCGAGCAGGTCCGCCTCCCCTTCCAGAACTCCTACGGCTTTAACAAGGACGCCAAGGTCCTCCGCTACGACTGGGCCATCTCTCCCAAGGCCAACTTCTTCTTCCGCTGGGCCGACGATGCCCAGAACGAAACCAACCTCCTCGGCATCTTCGCCTCCACCCCCTACCCCGTCGCGCCCCAGTTCCGCGCCAAGCCCGGCTCCTCCTGGTCCTGGAACATGATCAACGTCCTGTCCCCCACCACCACCAACGAGGCCGTCTTTACCTATAACCACCTCACCCAGATCGTCGACATCACCAGCGACACCCCCACCTCCAACTACGACTACAAAGCCCTCGGCTTCACCTACCAGGAGCCCTACCCCAACTCCAACCTCCGCAACCGCTATCCCCGCTTCAATTGCGGCATCGGCTCCTGCAACTTCGCCGCCTTCTCCTCCGGCTGGCTCAGCGAAGGCAAAACCTTCGCCTTCACCGACAACTTCACCAAGGTGATGGGCTCCCACACCATCAAGACCGGCTTCTTCTGGAACCGCAACGACAACGGCCAGCAGCCCTCCTGGACCGAATCCCCCAACTTCAACTTCGGCTCCTCCACCGACAACCCCCTCGACACCGGCAACACGTTCGCCAACATGCTGCTCGGCAATTACACCTCCGTCACCCAGTCCAACGGCCGCTTCTTCGGCTCCTTCCGCTTCTACGGCGTCGAAGCCTACCTCCAGGACACCTGGAAGATCAATCGCAAGCTGACCCTCGAATACGGCCTCCGCTGGCACTACTACGGGCCCACCTTCTCCCACGGCCAGTATCTGCAGAACTACTTCGACCCCCGGCTCTACAAGACCTCCGAAGCCGCCCGCCTCGATACCACCCCCGGCCTCCGCTTCGGCTCCATCATCGGCGGCAACCCCTTCAACGGCATGATCGAGGAAAACTCCGCCGGCGTGCCCCGCGGCTTCCTCCAGCGCCACTACAACAACTGGGGCCCCCGCGTCGGCATCGCCTGGGATCCCTCCGGCAACGGCAAAATGTCCATCCGCGCCGGCGGCGGTGTCTTCTACGAACGCATCCGCCAGAACACCATCAACTTCGACGGCCTCGGCAATCCTCCGCTGCTCTACAACCCCACCATCGCCGCCGGCAAGGTCGATAACCTTTCCCCCGCTGTCGTCGCCGGTGGCCTCCGCTTCCCCGTCGGCATCTCCGCCGTCGACTCTGCCGGCCAGATCCCCACCGTCTACTCCTGGTCGCTCTCCGTCCAGCGCGAACTCGGCCGCAAAGCCTCCATCGATGTCTCCTACATCGGCAACATGGGCCGCTACCTCCTCTACCGCCGCGACCTGAACCAACTGCCCCTCGGCACCACCCTCCGCCCCGGGGTCCTCGCGGGAGTCAACAATCTCACCAATGCCCTCCGTCCCTACCAGGGCTACACCTCCATCAACACCAACGAATTCGGCGCCATTTCCAACTACAACGGCCTCCAGGCCCGCGTCTCCCGCCGCTTCGCCAAGTCCTTCACCGGCAACGTCAACTACACCTGGTCCAAAGCCATGGGCGATTCCGACAACGACTCCAACTCCATCGGCTACTCCTTTGACCGTCTCCGCGAGTACGGCCTCCTTAGCTTCGACCGTAAACACGTCCTCACCCTCGACT
>CAYMTH010000855.1:0-2457 GCA_964393235.1 uncultured Solibacteraceae bacterium
CGGTCATGTAACGGGGCGTCCGCGACGTCTCCGCCGCCACTTCGTTCTCGTGCTCAAGCACCGGGCCCGCCGGCTCCATCACCGCCACCTGGTTCCGCTGCGGAGCTACTTCCAGCGCCAACGCCCCTCGCGAATGAAATGCCGATTCAACCATACGGTCGTTCAACCTCGCCGCACACTTCGAGCAGCGATGTTCATCTTCATTGTTCCAGTGAGCGCAGCGGGAGCAGATCATGTGGTTGCCTCGATTTCGAAGTCCGTGCTAGCGTTGCAGGGTTGATTCAGTTATCCAATCGTTCCGCGGTGGAACGGTCCGATATCGGGCCGGGGGGCGGGCCAGTACAGAACCAATGGCCTACTCCGTACCCTTTTCACCACTGTAACACTAGTCCTTTATTTTTCAAGCACTTTTGTCCTATACCTTCGGGCTTTCTTCGTATGCCCCTACCCTCTCTATCGGGAGGAATGGTTCTGCTCTTCATAGTACTAAGGGTTGGGTTGTTTGCTCAGATTCTCCCGGGTGGGCGCTCCGGGATTCGCCCTACCCCGCCGCCCCCGGTCGCGACCCAGGTAAAATCTGGGCCGAAAAAGACGCGTCCCGGCGCTCCCGGCCCCGACGAGATCATCACTTCCGCCGTCCTTCGCCAGGAGATGGACGGCCCGGTTCGCAAGCTCCGCGTCGCCGCCCGGCTCGAAACGGCCGAGATGCTGCTCACCGCCGACGAGATCGACTACAACGAGCTGACCGGCGAGGCCGAGGCCCGCGGCAACGTCAACTTCGAGAACTTCGATAACGGCGAAAAACTCGCCGCCTCCCGCGTCGAGTACAACTTGAAGGAAGAGACCGGAAGATTTTATGAAGTAAAAGGTTCCGCGCCGACGAAAGTCGACTACAGGCCCGGCCTGCTCATGACGAACAATCCGTTCGTCTTCCAGGGCCGGTGGGCGGAAAAGCTGAAGAACCGCTATGTCCTCTACGACGGCTTCGTCACCAACTGCCGGCTCCCCAAGCCCTGGTGGCGGCTGACCGGTCCGAAGTTCGATATCGTCCCCGGCGACCGCGCCATAGCTTACAAGTCTTTCTTTAAGGTTCGTCGCCTACCTATTCTATATACGCCGGTTTTCTATAAGTCACTTGAGGAACAGCCGCGCCGTTCCGGCTTCCTCACTCCGAACGCCGGGCGCAGCACCAGGCTAGGGTGGATGTACGGCCTCGGCTACTTCTGGGCCATCAATCGCTCCTATGACGCCATGTACCGCACCCGGGTCTTCACGCAGCGCGGCATGTCGCACGAGGTCGACTTCCGCGGCAAGCCCCGCGCCGGCACCGAGTTCGGGTTCACGCTCTTCGGTGTCAATGACCGCGGCCGGTTGCTCGACGACGGTTCCCGCTTCAAGGAAGGCGGCTTCCAGTACAATATCTCCGCCAAGTCGAATATCGGTCGCGGCTGGCGTGGATTCGCCAACATAAACTATTTGTCCTCATTTCTTTTCCGACAAGCCTTCACGCAAAGCTTTAACGAGGCAATCTTCTCCGAGGTCAACTCGACCGGGTTCGTTTCGAAGTCGTGGTCCAGCTACTCGGTGCACGCTGTCTTCTCCCGCCACCAGCTTTTCCAGGGCAGTCAGGAGGCCGACCAGATCGTTATCCGTAAACTGCCGAGCTTCGAATTCTTCGTCCGTGATCGTCAGGTTTCGAAGAAGGTCCTTCCGGTCTGGTTCTCCATGGAGTCCAGCGCCGGCTTCTTCCGCCGCCGCCAGTTGCTGTTTGAAACCCGCGCCTTTACCGAGCGGATGAGTGCTGCTCCCCGTCTTTCAACTGCTTTGGGAATCAAGGGATTCCGGATATTACCTTCGATAACGCTTCATGGTGCGTCGTACGGTTCCCGCCGGGAGATCGAGACCTTCCAGGTGACCGGCCAGAACCTGAGTCGCTTCGCGTCCGACATTCAGTTTGATATCGTAACTCCAACACTGGAAAAGGTTTTCGAGGCGCCAAAGTGGCTCGGCGGCGGCAAAATGAAGCACGTCATCGAACCGCGCCTCGCCTACCGCCGCGTCGATGGCGTCAACCGCTTCCGGGAGACCCTGCGCCTCGACGAACTCGACATCCTGAACAACACCTCGGAGACCGAGGTCGCCCTCATCAACCGGATCTACAAAAAGCGCGGCGACCAGGTGGACGAGGTGGTCACCTGGCAGGTCTGGCAGCGCCGCTACTTCGATCCGACCTTCGGCGGCGCCGTCGTCCCCGGCCAGCGCAACGTCTTCGCCTCCACCATCGGTCTCACCGGATACGCCTTCTTCAACGGTCCGCGCCACTACTCGCCTATCGTTTCGGCCCTCCGCCTCAAGCCCATCCGCAGCTCCGCAATCGAGTGGCGCACCGACTACGACCCGCTCTTCCCCCGCGTCTCCAACTCCTCGGTCACCGCCGACGTCCGCGTCAAGGAGAAG
>CAYMTH010000856.1:0-2454 GCA_964393235.1 uncultured Solibacteraceae bacterium
CCCACCCGCATGGTAGCGAATCATTTGCCCGAATCGTTGACCGATGACGATTCCGTAACCATAGTGAAGTCCGTGCGCGGCTGTTTCGGGATAGGGGCGAAGCATCTGTGCAGTTGAATCCTTACCCAGGATGGTCCCCGCTTCGATGGCATTGGACCATCGCACCAAGTCTCCAACCGTCGAATAGAATCCGCCGGCAGACCACGCTGCCGTGGCATCAACGGGCTCCGCGTGCTCCAAACCTGTTCCGCTAACGCGGTACCCGCGGGCGCGGCGTGGCACGATCTTTGTTGCGTGGTCAAAGCCGGAGTTGTTCATACCGGCCAAGCTGAAAAGCCTTTTCTCAATGAAGTCCTCGTAGCGCATGTCGGACACCGCTTCGATAGCCATTCCGAGTAGGACATACCCTGTGTTGTTGTAGGAGAACCGGGTTCCGTGTTCGTAGGCAAGTGGCTTCGCGGCCACTACGGCCAATAGCTCCCGAGGGGTCGCACCCAGCCTGTCAAGTTGGCGAATCGGCGCTCCTGTGTATGAGGGGATTCCAGAGGTGTGGGTCAGTAACTGATGCAGCGTGGCCGTCCGCCAATTTGCCGGAAGGCCATCCACGAATTTCCCAATAAGCTCCGAAACGCTAAGCCGACGCTCCTTCTGAAGCAGCAAGATCGCGGCGGCTGTGAATTCCTTTGCGATAGACGCCGCGCGAAACCTGGTGTCCACGGTATTGGAAGCATCCCACTCAATATCCGCTGACCCGCATGCACTTTCAAAAATGGTCTCCGCATCGAGTTGGACAGCGACGGCGCCAGTGAACCGCTTCTCTTTGCACTGCATTGTGAAGTAGGCGCCCAGTTTCGCGGTGCGGTTGGCTTGTGCGGACAGGATCGCGGGGAGGAACAGAAGACCGGTGAGGACGAGCCAAGGCACAGTCCGATCGTACGATAACGCAGCGTTCTTGCGTGTGACGCTGGTCCGGTGAGGTTCGGGTATGCCGGGGCGATGGGGGAGGGGTCGTTGGTGGGCGCGGCCGCGACCGGTTGTCGTGTGGGAGTGGCGTGGCGGGGGCTGGAGACGGTTTTCCCGGGGAAATCTTGCCTCAGGAAAATGCGGTAACACGGCACCGGTTAGAGGAGGCGGCGGAGTTTGGCGGGGGCGTTATTGCGGTAGCTCATTTTGAGTAGCTCGGCGACCTCGTCCCAGTTCGGGGATTTGGGGTCGAGGAGAAGCGATACCCAGCCGTGGTGGCCGATATACGGAGTCTTGCGGAACCTGGGGTCTTCGAGGAAAATGCCTTGCTCGGCTTTGCTCGCCTTGAAACAGACCGTCCAGTGGCCGTCCTGCTCGCCGAACACCGATATCATCTTGCCCTCCAGGCCTCCGGCACGGAACCAGGGGTGACCGAACGCTTCCGTCTCCACAACCTCCGGGAGGGCCAGTGCGATCTTGCGGAACCGCTCGAGGTAGCGGCGGCCGCGGGCGTCCAGGTTAAGATGCATGGCTGCGCCACCACAGGTAGGCGACGCCGAGCAGGAACCCGATGAACGCCTGGTACTCCTGGTTGCGGAGGTAGAGCGCTGCCGAGAAGCGGGTCTCCGACCGGATCCCGGGGAAGCGCGGGATCAGCAGCGGCACGGCGTCGGCGTACTGATTGTAGGCGGGGAAGAGCTTGCGGAGATGCTGCTCCTCCAGTTCCATCACGGGCAAGTAGACGAGGACGAAGACGGCGGCGAAGATGCCGCCAATCCACCACGACTGCGCGGCCACCGCGAGCCCCATGGCGGTGATCAGTGTTCCGAGGTAGAGCGGGTTGCGGGTGTGGCTGTAGGGGCCGCTGTCGATGAGACGCTGGTTTTTCGCCAGATGGCCGGCGGCCCAGGCGCGAAGGAGCAGGCCCAACAGCGAGATGGGCACACCGCGGACCAGGCTCTCCTCGGCCGGGCGGCTGAGCCAGGCGAAGGCGACCAGAAGAACGAACCCGGAAGGCACCCGCAGGCGGGCTACCGCGTCGGCGTAGGGTTTGGGGAAGCGGTAGTTAGGCATGGAAGCAGAGTCTCAAACACCAGGCGCGGGGTGAGCGCGCGCATGCAGGGCAGGATTTCATTCATTCGGCGGTAGGTGGTCGGCGCGGCGGGGTCGCGCAAAGTCTTTATGGTACCGCCGTAGGGGCCGTTGCGGGCGGGGTCGGTGGGACCGAAGAGGGCGACGCCGGGTTTGCGGAGGGCGGCGGCGAGGTGGAGCGGACCGGAATCGAGCCCGACGACGGCGGCGGCGCGGCGGGTGGCGTCGATCAGGCCGGGGAGGCCGGAGATGTGTTGGGGAAGGGAAGTACTGATGGGAGATGCCAGATTCAGGACGAGCTGGTGGCCGGTTGCTTTGAGCAGCCCGGCGAGCTCCTCGTAGTGTTCGAGGGGCCACTGTTTGGCGCCCCAGCCGGCGAAGGGGCAGGCGAGGACGAAG
>CAYMTH010000857.1:0-2452 GCA_964393235.1 uncultured Solibacteraceae bacterium
GGTCGGCGGGCCAGTTGGTGACGGTGAGGCCGACGATGAGGAGGCCGGAGGCGAAGACGTCGGAGGCGGATTCCACGCCATCGGCCACCGTCGCCGTGGAGCCGGCGGCGAGGCCGATGATGATCTTCAGCACCGAGAGGGCCGCGCTCACCGCAAGCCCGGTGAATGCGACACGCCGCGCGAGCTGATAGGGCGTGGACATAAGTTGGAGTTACAAGTTAGCCGATGACGATGAGGAGGTCCTTCGATTCCACCTGGGCGCCGGGAGCCACTAACTTCTGCTTCACCGTGCCGGCGATGGGGGCATAGACGGTGGTCTGCATCTTCATGGCTTCCATGACGAGCAGGCGTTCGCCTTTTTCCACCTTCTGTCCCAACTCTACCGCGATGGAGGAGACGGCGCCAGGGATGGGCGCGCCGACCTGGCCGGGTTCGGCGGGGTCCGCCTTGACGCGGGTGGAGCCGGTGGGCTGGAGGCTCTTGTCGCGGATGGTGACTTCGCGGGGTTGGCCGTTGAGTTCGAAGAAGACCGTGCGGGTGCCGTCGGGGTGCGGTTCGCTGGTGGTGAGGTACTTGATGATGAGCGACTTGCCGTCCTCGATGGAGACGCTGATCTCCTCGCCCTTGGCCATGCCGTAGAAGAACTGCGGGGTGGGGAGGGCTTCGAGGTCGCCGTAGGAGGCGTGGGCCTTGGCGAACTTGACGAAGACATCGGGGTACATCAGGTAGCTGAGTACGTCGGTGCGGCTCGGCTTGCGGCCGATCTTCTTTTCGACGGTGACCGCGGTTTCCTTGATGTTGACGGCGGGCAGGTGGGCGCCCGGGCGGCCCTTGCGGGGCTTGCCGCCTTTGAGGATGATCGAGGCCAGCTTCTTGGGCCAGCCGCCGGGAGGTTCGCCGAGGGAGCCTTCGAACATGTCGATGACGGAGTTGGGAAGCGTGAGCGTGTGGTCGACCGGGAGGCGCTCGATATCGGCCATGGTGAGGCCGTGCGAGACCAGGAAGATCGCCATGTCGCCGACGACCTTACTCGACGGAGTCACTTTGACGATGTCGCCGAAGGCCATGTTGACCTCGGCGTAGGCGCGGGCGATCTGGCTCCACTTCGGCCCGAGGCCCATGGCTTCGGCTTGTTCTTTCAGGTTCGTGAACTGGCCGCCGGGCATTTCGTGGAGATAGACTTCGGCGGTGCCGGAGCTGAGGCCGCTATCGAAGGGTTTGTACCAGGTGCGGACCACTTCCCAGTAATCGCTGGCGCGGTTGAGCTGGTCGACGTCGAGGCCGGTGTCGCGCGGGGTGTTGGCGAGGGAGGCGACGATGGAGTTGAGGTTCGGCTGGCTGGTGGTGCCGCTCATCGAGGCGAGGGCCGCGTCGCAGACGTCGACGCCGGCTTCGGCGGCCTTGAAGATCGACGAAGCGTTGATGCCGCTGGTGTCGTGGGTGTGGAAGTGGATCGGGATGCCGATTTCTTCGCGCAGGGTCTTGACCAGTTTGTGCGCGGCGTAGGGCTTGCAGAGGCCGGCCATGTCCTTGATGGCGAGCATGTGGGCGCCCATCTTCTCGAGTTCCTTCGCCATCTTGACGTAGTACTCGAGCGTGTACTTATCGCGCCTGGGGTCGAGGATATCGCCGGTGTAACAGATGGCGGCTTCGCAGATACTCTTCGTTTTGCGGACCGCCTCCATGGGTACCTTCATGTTCGGCAGCCAGTTGAGCGAGTCAAAGACGCGGAAGATATCCATGCCGTTTTCCGAGGCGCCGTAGATGAACTCGCGGACGACGTTATCGGGGTAGGCGGTGTAGCCGACGGCGTTGGAGGCGCGCAGGAGCATCTGGAAGCAGATGTTCGGGATGGCGGCGCGGAGGAGGCGGAGGCGTTCCCACGGGTCCTCGAGGAGGAAGCGCATGGAGACGTCGAACGTCGCGCCGCCCCACATTTCGAGGCTGAACAGGCCGGCCATCTGATGCGAGGTGAAGTTCGCGATCTGGTGTAAGTCGTAAGTCCGGGCGCGGGTGGCGAACAGCGACTGGTGCGCGTCGCGCATGGTGGTATCGGTAAGCAGCAGGCGCTTCTGCGCGCGGACCCAGGCGGCGAACTTCTCCGGGCCCATTTCGTCGAGCAGCTGTTTGGTGCCGCGCGGCGGGGCGGCCGGGTCGTGCGGCGGGACAGGCGCGGGCTTGCACTCGGCCGGAATGACGCGGCCCTTGACCTCGGGATTGCCGTTGACGTTGACCTCGGCGAGGTAGGTGAGCAGGCGGGTGGCGCGGTCCTTGCGGGCCGAGAACTTGAACAGCTCGGGCGTTTCGGCGAGCCAGTTGGTGGTGACGGTGCCGTTCTGGAAGGCCGGGTGGTTGACGACGTTTTCGACGAACGGGATGTTGGTCTTGACGCCGCGGATGCGGAACTCGCGGAGGGCGCGGTCCATGCGGCTGCAGGCCTCTGGGAAGGTGC
>CAYMTH010000858.1:0-2450 GCA_964393235.1 uncultured Solibacteraceae bacterium
CGCCTGGTGGAGGTCATGAACGAACGGGAGATGGGCGAATTCCAGGGGGACCCCGAACGGGGGCGCGGGGAGTTGGAGAAACAGGGTAAGCTGATCGAGGCGCAACGGATCCACCAGCGCACAATGTTCGACCTCGAGATGATCAAGACCATCGGCTACTGCCACGGCATCGAAAACTACTCGCGGCACTTCTCGGGGCGTCTGCCCGGGGAGGCGCCGCCGACCCTGCTCGACTATCTGCCGGCGGACCACCTGATCTTCATCGACGAAAGCCACCAGACGATTCCGCAGATCCGGGGGATGTGGCACGGGGACCGGTCGCGGAAAGAGACGCTGGTGGAGCATGGGTTTCGCATGCCGAGCGCGCTCGACAACAGGCCGCTGACGTTCGAGGAGTTTCAAAACCGGGTGAACCAGGTGGTGTACGTTTCGGCGACGCCGGGGCCGTACGAACTCGAGATCGCCAAGGGCGTGACGGTGGAGCAGATCATCCGGCCGACGGGTCTGGTGGATCCGCCTGTGGAGGTGCGCCCGATCCGCGGGCAGGTGGATGACTTACTGCACGAAATCCGCCTGCGGACGGAGAAAAACGAGCGGGTTCTGATTACTACACTTACAAAGCGGATGGCCGAAGATTTGGCTAGCTATTACTCGGAAGTGGGAGTAAAATGCCAGTATCTACATTCGGAAGTCAGCACGCTGGACCGCATCAAGCTGCTTCGCGATCTTCGCAAAGGCGAGTTGGATGTGCTTATCGGCGTCAATCTCTTACGCGAGGGATTGGACTTACCGGAGGTCTCGCTAGTCGCGATCTTGGACGCCGACAAGGAAGGCTTTCTCCGTTCGACGGGGTCTTTGATTCAGACGATCGGCCGCGCCGCCCGCAATATCAATGGGCGGGCTATTCTTTACGCCGACGTTTATACGGATTCCATGAAACAGGCGATCGGGGAAACCGAGCGCCGGCGGCGGATCCAGACCGACTACAACATCGCCAACGATATTACTCCGCAGTCGATTCATAAGCCGATCGATATGAGTCTGGTGCGGATTGCGGAATCGGACTATCTGACGGTGCCACTCGAACCGGAAACGGCGGAAGCCGAGTTGGACCCGCAACAGAAGCAGGCCCTCATCGCGGATCTGGAACTGCGAATGCGCGAAGCGGCGCGGCAGTTCGAATTTGAAAAAGCCGCGCAACTGCGGGACCGCATCAAAGCTCTCAAATCACCCTCTCCATGATTCACAAGCCCTGGCTGGGTCTACTTGCCGCGGGTCCGATGAGTCCGGCGCTGTTCCAGATGGCGAATCTCCACTCGCATCTGGGGCCGGTGGCGGCGGGATCGGTGCGCGTGGCGTCGCGGCTGGCCAACCGGCTGAAGGCGGGAACGGCGGGGACGGTGGGACGGCTGGAGGCGGCAACGCTGGTGCTGATCAGCGGACCGGACGAGGATTTTCCGGAGCTTCTGCGGCTGGCGCTGGAGTCCGGCATCAACTGGCGCGGGCGGACGGTGGTGGCGCTGGACGTGCAGCGCGACGCGGCCGATCTGGAGCCGCTGCGGCGGGCGGGGGCGGCGACGGCGACGCTCGATTCAATCGACGCTTTCGCGGACTGCCGGCTGGTGGCCGACGCCGACGAAGAGAGCCGGCGACTGCTGCAGAAGTTTGCCGCGGCGACGAAGACGCAGATTTACTATCTCGACGCGGGCGGGAAGCCGCTGTATGTGGCCGGCGCGGCGCTGGCGGGACACCTGCTTACGGCGCAGTTCGCGGCGGCAGTGGAGTGCATCAAGCGGGCCGGGATCGCGCACGCCGAGGCGCTATTTCTTGCCGACCGGCTGGTACAGCAGTCCGTACGGGCGTGGACGAAGTCGGGGCGGAAGGGGTGGCCGGGGACACTGGCGGGATGGAGCACGGAGGCGGGACAGCGGCGGTTGGAGGCGCTGCGGGCGGAGGATCCGGCGCTGGCCGGGGCATTTGCCGGGGCGACGCGCCAATCGGCGCGGCACTTCGGCGACAACTCGCCGGGGTCATTGATAATAGAACGGATGGACGACTCGCAGACGCAGCGCCTGGCGGAGGCCGGCCGGCTGGCCGCCAACCTCGCCCACGACTGGAACAACCTGCTGACGCTGCTGGCGGCGCAGGCGGCCGAGATCGCCGCGACGCTGCCCGCCGGGCATCCGGCGCAGGCGATGGCCGAGGAGATGCAGGGGACAGTGGCGCAGGCGGCCGATTCGCCGCGGCGGCTGCTGAAATGGCTGCGCGACGAGCCGGGGCAGATGGCGGCGGCGAACCTGAACCGGGTGATTCTCGATTCCCTGCCCCTGTTGCGGCTGGCGCTCGGAGGGCGGGTGGAATGCCGGCTGCAGTTGGACGATTCGGTGCCGGAGATTCCCCTCGACACGCCGCTGGTAGTGATGGTAGCCAAGTTCGACGCATGGCGGCAC
>CAYMTH010000859.1:0-2449 GCA_964393235.1 uncultured Solibacteraceae bacterium
CGCGGATGCGGACGCCGGCGCCGGCGGCTGTGTTGCGGATGGTGATGTCGTAATCGACGGCGGTGGGACCGAAGCCTTCAAGTTCGGAGTAGACGCTTTCGCCGGGGCGGAGTTCGCGGAGGTAGCGGAGGTCGCGGCCGCGGGCGGCGGCGAGGTCCTTCAAGTCGCGTTTCGGGCGGAGATCGAAGGGGAAGCCGACGACGGAGGCGGGGCCGGTGGGTTTGCCGTCGATGACGAAAAAGTTGTGATTGTACTGGGTCGTTGCGATGGGCTTTTCGCCGGTGTTGCGGAGGGTGTGTTCGATGACGAGTTCGGGCTTGCCCGGGGTGAGGCGGAGCACCTTGGTGTAGCGGTAGGCGTAGCCGTTGGCGGAGAGCCGGTGGGTGAAGGTGACGGCATCGCGTTTGGCCTTCACCTGCTATTGGCCGTGGTGGGAGATCTCGTAGGTCCGGAAGGCCTGGTAGGGACGGGCCTCGGGCTTGCGCACGGCGCCGACGCCGATGCGGAGAAAGGTTCCGCCGGGTGCGGCCTCGTCGTAGCCGAGCGGGCCGAACTCTTCGACGGGGCCGGCGATGGCGTCGTGGTTGGTTGGATCGTACTTTTCAAACCACTGGCCGAAGTAGTCGTGCCCGGCGAAGCGGAGGCTGAGGATGGCGCCGGACCAGTCGAAGCGGGTGCCGCGGTAGTAGCCGCGTACGGGGTCGGGCGGGGTGATGACGGCACGGAGGTCGCGGCTGGCGATTTCGAGCGTGGGGTAATCGGCAGCCGCGGCGGCGAGGGCGAGGAACGGGAGGAGGAGGCGCATCGGTCAGGTAAGTTGCGGCTGGCTGGGGGCGCGCTTGACCCAGCGGAAGGCGTGGATGGAGTTCTTCCAGAAGTACTTTTCGGCGGCGGGGCGGCCCTTGGAAAGGAAGTAGGGTTTCAGGATGTCGAGGGTCGTTTTGCTGCGGCCGGAGTAGATGAGATAGTCTTCGCCGAAGATGTCCCAGATGAAGTCCATGACGGGCTTGTAGTGAGCCGGGTCGGGCGGGCCGGAGGCGCCGCGGGGACGGTGGAGGCCGGACATCTTGACGAAGGCCTTGCGGGCGCGGAGTTCGCGGAGGTTGGATTCGTAGCGCTTGAGCGTGGCGGAGTCGGTGGGCAGGGCGAGGGCCTGCAGGTGGCCGAGGACGATGCGGAGGTCGGGGACGCGCTCGGAGAGGCGAAGGGTGGCTTCGATGAGGTCGAGGCGGGGGTTGGCGACTTCGAGGGTGAGACCGGTCTGGGCGAAGAGTTTGAAGTTGGCGATGACTTCGGGGCGGTGGATGGCGCTGACGAGATCCTGGTCCGGCCAGACGTTGCCGTAGCGGATGCCGAGGAAGAGTTTGTTCTTGTGGTAGCGCTCGAGATACTCGTGGAACTGGGGGATGGTGGGATCGAGGTTGCCGACCATGCCGGTGATCATGGGCTCGTCCTGGATGATCATGAGGACCCAGAGATTGTCCTCGACCCACGGGCTGGCTTCGACCTTGATGCCGCCGACGATGCCGAGGGGAATGGCCGATTCGCGGAAGTGTTTCGGGAGGAAGGGGGGCTGATTGGGCTGGAAGGGGAAGGGGGCGCCCTGGGGGCGGGTCTGGTCGTAGAGGTGGAAATGGGAGTCGATGATGGGGATGTCGTCTCCCGGAGCGGCGGCGAGTGGCGCGGCGGCGGACGCGGCGGAGAGGAGGGTGCGGCGGGTGATGTCGAATTGGCTCATCGGCGTGTGTGGACCCCGTGGTCCGTACTGGATTCTATACCAGACGGCCGCAACCCGGGCGGAGGGGCCGGGTTCAACAGAGCATGAGCAAGTGGATACTTCTTATAACCCTTCTGATGGCGCCCGTATTCGCGCAGCGCGCGCGGGTGGACAACATGAAATCGTTCCGGCAGGACCTGGCGGCGGCGGTTAGCAACGGCAGTCTGACGGCCGAGGAAAAGCAGCGCTACGAAGCGGCGCTGAAAGCGGTGGACGAGCAGCGGCAGACGCGGAAGAGCGGCGGCCAGGTGGACCGGCGCGCGGCGCGGCAGGCGCTGGTGGACCTGATCAGCGTGGCGCGGAGCAGCAACCTGAAGGAAGAGGACCGCGCGAAGCTGGAGAAGCACATTACCGAGGCGCGGAAGGGAAAACGCAAGAACTAGCTTTCCAGGCGGGCGAGGCGCTTTGTGAGTAACACCCGGGCGGGCTCGCTCATCTGACACGCGAGAGCGCGGCGGTATGCGCGCTTTGCATCCTCATGATTTCCAGCTTCCTCGTGGAGGCGGGCCTGCGTGGCTGCCAGAAGAGAGTAGCCGCGCAGGCCTTCTTGTTTTTCGAGCGCTTCGAGTTCGGCGAGGGCGGCGGCGCGCGCGCCGGACCGGAAAACGGCGACGGCGCGATTGAGGCGGACGAGCGGCGACGGCTTGAGGGCGAGCAGCGGGTCGTAGAGCT
>CAYMTH010000860.1:0-2448 GCA_964393235.1 uncultured Solibacteraceae bacterium
GGGGGGGCGCCAGTCGTTCCCGGGACGAGGGGCGGGGGGTGGGGGGGGAGGGGGGGGGGGGGGCGGGGGCGCGGGGGGGGGGGGGGGGCGGGGTGGCGGCGGCGAGGAGGAGGGCGGCCGCTATTTGCGCGCGATTTCGCGCTTGAGGGAGTCGATCCATTTGACCTGGTCCGGGGTGAGTTTCGGCGATTCGGCGGCGAGGAGCGGGGCGGCGCCGTCGATGTTGGCGGCGGCGGCGAGCTGGAGGAAAGCGAGGGCCTGGATGTACTCGCGGTCGCGGCGTTCGGGCTGTTCGAGGAGCAGGCGGGCGAGGCGGAACTGGCAGAGGCCGACGCCCTGGGCGGCACAGAGGCGGTAGTGGTCGCGGGCGCGGGCGGGGTTGGCCGGGAGGGGGCCGCCCTTTTCGTAGATGCTGCCGAGATAGAACTGGGCGCCGCGATGGCCGAGGCGGGCGGCGGCGTGCATTTCCTTCCAGCCTTTGGCGGCGTCGGCGGGCACGTCCTGACCGTCGAGGTGGCGGCGGGCGAGCTGGTAGAGCGCCTCCGGGTGGTCTTCGGCGGCCGCTTTTTCGAGGAGATCGAGACCGGCGGGGACGTCCTTGGGGCCGCGTTCGCCGTTCAGATTCCAGAGGCCGGCGAGGAGCATGGCGGGCGGGAATTTGCCGGCGGCGAGGTCCCGCATGGCCTTTTCGGCGGCGCGGATTTTTTCCGGAGGCTCGTTGGGGGAGCGGAGGATGCGGAGGTTCTGGTTGAAGGCGGTGCGGTCGGCCTCGGTCTTGACCGGGAACGTGAGGCCTTCGAGGCGGAAATTGACCTGGACCGTGGCGATGACGGGGACGGGCCGACCGTCCTTGCGGGCGGGTTCGAAGCGCCAGGCGGCGACGGCGTCGCGCGCCTTCTCGTCGAGGCCGTAGCCGAGGGGGCTGATGAAGGTCTGTTCGGTGGCGACTCCCTTTTCGTCGATGACGACTTCGAGCAGGACGGTGCCCTGGACCTTGTTCCGGCGGGCTTCGAGGGAATAGACGGGCTTGACGGTCCGGACGAGGCGGGGCGGCGTCACGTCCGGCCCGATGCGGATGGGCGCGGGCGTCTGCGCGGCGAGGGCGATGGCGGCAAGGAACGGGAGAACGCGCATGGGATCAGCGTTTGCGGATGTTGGCCGGGACGAGGCGCTGTTCAAACTGGAAGACCATGGGGTCGCGGGGGTCGGCGGTGGCGCGGATCCAGTGGACGTCGGGGGGGCCGAAGGTTTCGACGCGGGTGAAGTTTTCCAGGCGGGCGTTTTCGGGGTTGTTGTGGGCGGGGACGAGGGGCTTGTCGATGCGGAAATAGTGGCTGTCGCCGTGGACGAGGACGACCTGGCCGGGGAAGGCGATGGACTCCTTTTCGAGGAGGGCGACGGTGTCGGTGAAGCCGTCGTTGGGGGCGCGCTTCTTCGTGTCGAACTTGGGGTTGGCCTGCATGATGAGCATGACGCCGTTGAACTTCCGCTGCTTGGCGATGGCAAAGGCGGCACGGATCCAGAAGAGATTGGCGCGGTTGCGGGCTTCGTATTCGCGGGTGTTGGCGGCGTTGTTATTGGTTCCGACGACGTGGACGGTGGCGAAAAGCGCGGGGCCGGAGGACCACATGAGGTTTTCGACGAAGGGCTCGAAGCCGGCGGTTTTGGACTGGGAGAGCGTGGGGAGGGTGCGCTTGCCAAGGGTGAAGTTGGGCTGGGGGAAGAACATTTCGCGGAGTTTGGCGAGGCGTTCGAGCTGGTCCATGCCGCCGGCGCGGGGACGGCCGCAGTCGGTCCAGTCGTTGTCGCCGGGGGTGAGGATGAAGGGGTTTTGGGAGCGATTGAAGCCGGCGAGGCGATTGGCGAAAGTCGCGTCGTCGCAGAGGGACTGGCCGTTCTTGATGTCGCCGTCGTGAACGACGAACTGGAGGCGTTCGCGGTTCATGGCGTCGATGACGTTGGGGAAGAGTTTTTCCTGGGTGGGGGTGTACTGCTGGTCGCCGATGAGGGCGAACTGGACGCGGGTGGCGCGGGGGGTGAAGCGAGCCGCGTTGGCGCGGAGGAAGGCGTCGAAGTCCTGGGCGCCGAGAGCGGCGGCGAGGAGGAGGAGGAGGGTTGGTTTCATGGGGTTGAGGCGACGAAGTGCCGAGGATGGAGCGCGTAGACGGTGTGCGGATCCTTCCCTATCTTAGGCGCCTGCAGGTCACCATTTGCCGGGCCATGTCCGGCTGCGTTTGCAAGAGCTCAATCGAGTCCCGTATGCGCGCTGCAACAAGGGCCGCGTTCTGTTCGGAGTCTTTGGCGATAAACGCCTGGAGAGCGACCAGGTGTCGCACTGCCCGGCGGGACCAGAAGACTTTCATCGGGGAGCTTTGGCTTCACCGTTTCGGCCCCAGGTCTTGAGCCAGGTCGAGACCTTGTCGTGGCTGACGGTCCTGCCGGCGTCCA
>CAYMTH010000861.1:0-2446 GCA_964393235.1 uncultured Solibacteraceae bacterium
TGGGCACGCTGACCGGGGCGGGGCTTTCGGCGCGGCTGGGGCTGCGCGGGATTCCGGCGTGCAGCGAGGACGTGATGGTGGCGCGGGATATTCTGCTGGCCGAGGTGACGGGGGCGAAGTATCACGTGGCGCACATTTCGGCGCGGCACTCGGTGGAGATGGTGCGGTACGCGAAGGCGAAGGGCCTGCCGGTGACGACGGAGGTTTGCCCGCATCACTTCACGCTGGCCGACAGCGACATCAAGCCGTTCGACAGCAACTACAAGATGAAGCCGCCGTTGCGGTCGTGCTTCGACGTGGCGGCGGTGACGGAGGGGCTGGCGACGGGGGCGATCGAGGTGATCGCGACCGACCACGCGCCGCATCCGGGTTCGGAGAAGATGCAGGAGTTCGAGCGGTGCCCGTTCGGGATCACGGGGCTGGAGACGGCGATCGGGCTGTCGCTGGAACAACTGGTGCACACGGGGCGGGTTTCGCTGATGCGGATGGTGGAGATGTTCACGGTGAATCCGGACCGGGTGGTGAACCTGGGCAAGGGGCGGCTGGCGGTGGGCGGCGTGGCGGACATCACGATTTTCGACACCGAGCGGAAGTGGACGTTCGATTTGAACAAGTCGCAATCGAAGAGCCGGAACTCGCCGTTCCACGGGAAAGAGTTCCGCGGCGGACAGGTGGCGGCGATGGTGGGCGGGCAGTTTGTTTGGAAGTTAAGTTAGTTTCGACGCTGGTCCGGCTAAGATGAGTTAGGGAGAACCTAACTCATGCCGGGACCAGTGATCGATATCGACGTCGACGATAACGGGGGCGGGAGGCCGAAGGTACAGAGGCGACTGGGGTGCGGGGGGATTATCGGCGGGCTGCTGCTGGCGCTGTTCGGGGCGCGGACGGTGGCGACGACGGTGATCGACTACCAGTGGTGGAAAGAGCTGGGGCAGCTGGAGACGTGGTGGACGCAGTTGTACGTTCACACGGCGCCGCTGTTCTACGTGACGGCGTTCGGGTATCTGGTTTTGTGGATGGTGCACGCGCGGGCGGTGAAGGCCGGGGGCACGAGTCTGTCGCGGAATCCGGCGTATGCGCGGATCACTTCGATCGCACTGCTGCCGGTGGCGTGGGTGCTGGCGGCGGCGCAGTTTTCGTCGTGGGACGTGGCGATGTGGCTGGGGAGCCGGGCGGCGGGGCAGGGGTCGGGATGGCGGGATCCGATTTTCGGGCAGTCGCTCGAGTTTTACTTTTTTGAGCTGCCGTTGTGGCGGAGCGTGGCGGCGTATCTGTTCCTGCTGCTGGGCGTGTGCGCGGTGATCTACTGGCTGGCGAGCCGGTTGTGGCCGCTGCGGAAGCGGTTTGTGGGCGGGCAGATCATGATCGAGTGGTCGGATCTGACGGAGGGGCAGCATCCGACGGCGCGGCTGCTGGCGGCGGCGTCAATCCTGGCGCTGGCGGCGAGCGCGTGGATGGGGCGGTACAGTTCGCTGTACGCGGACCTGCCGTTTTTGACGGGCGTGGATTATGTGGCCGCGAACCTGACGATTCCGCTGACGGCGGCGTGGGCGGTGGTGCTGGTGGCGGCGGCGGGGTTGGTGGCGATCGGGCGGACGCGGATCGCGCTGCTGGCGCTGCTGTTTTTGCCGGTGCGGGCGCTGGTGCCGGGAATCGTGAACTCGGTGCACGTGCGGCCGAACGAGATCACGCTGCAGAAGCCGTACATCGAGCATCACCTGAAGGCGACGCGGGAGGCGTACGGGATCGGGGCGAACCTGAAGGACGTACACATGAAAGCCACGGCGAACGGGAAGGTGGACGTGGCGGGGAACCGGGCGGCGCTCGAGAACATCCGGCTGTGGGACTGGGACGCGTTTCACGACACGGTGACGCAGATTCAGCCGTTGCGGCCGTACACGTACGTCGATTCGGACGTGGACCGGTACAAGATCGGCGGGAAGCTGCGGCAGGTGCTGCTGTCGCCGCGGGAGCTGGAGATTCAACAGCTGGGCGAGGCACGGAACCGGTGGCCGAACCGGCACGTGATCTACACGCACGGCTACGGGGTGGTGGCGGCGGATTCGAACCAGATCACGCCGGACGGGCTGCCGCGGCTGTTCATTCAAGACGCGCCGCCGGAGGTGAAGGCGGAAGGGATGAAGTTGACGCGGCCGGAGATTTACTACGGCGAGGTGGCGCATGAACCGGTGTTCGTGCGGACGTCGCAGCCGGAGTTCAACTATCCGTCGGGATCGGAGAACGTGCACATCCAGTACGACGGGAAGGGGGGATTTCCGATCGGTTCGTTCGGGATGCGGACGATGGCGGCGCTGGCCTACAGCGACTGGAACATACTGCTGACGAGCTATCTGCAGGCCCAGAGCCGGATGATGATCCGGCGGCAGGTGCGGGACCGGGTGGAGGAACTGGCGCCGTTTTTGCATTGGGATCAGGATCCGTATCT
>CAYMTH010000862.1:0-2443 GCA_964393235.1 uncultured Solibacteraceae bacterium
GGATCTTCGATGAGGGGTGCATGGGCATGTACAACGCCATCATCCCGGACGAGTTGCTGCACGGGACGAACATCTTCAAAGAGCGGCTGAGCCAGTCGGCGCTGTTCGCGGCGATGCGGACGGTGCCGGAGGCGGAGGCGCGGGCGGTCCGGGCGTGGCTGGACCAGAAGGGCATGACGTTCCGCACGGGAACCGATGAGGCGACAGAGTTGACCGACGGCCAGATTCTGGACCAGTGCCGGATGTACATCGCGGCGGTGCGGATTGCGAACGACTTCGGCTGCGACGCGATCGGCATTCAGTACCAGCAGGGTTTGAAGGACATCTGCCCGGCGTCGGACCTGGCCGAAGGGCTGTTGAACAATGTCGACCGGCCGCCGGTGCGCGGGGCGGACGGGGCGGAGCTGTACGCCGGGAACGCGCTGCCGCACTTCAACGAAGTCGACGAGTGCGCGGGGCTGGACGGGCTGATCACGAACCGCGTGTGGCGGGCGCTGGGGCTGGATCCGGAGAACACGCTGCACGATCTGCGGTACGGCGAGGATTACAACGGGCAGTTCGTGTGGGTGTTCGAGATTTCGGGCGCGGCGCCGCCGCAGCACTTTATCGGGGGCTACGCCGGTTCGGTGAGCGAACGGCAGCCGCCGATGTACTTCCCGCTGGGCGGGGGCTCGTTGAAGGGCGTGAGCAAGCCGGGCGAGGTGGTCTGGAGCCGGGTGTTCGTGGAAGACGGGAAGCTGAAGGCCGACCTCGGGATGGCGGACGTGGTGGAGTTGCCGCGCGAGGAGACCGAGCGGCGGTGGGCGATCACGACGCCGCAGTGGCCGATCATGCACGCGGTGCTGCGCGGCGTGAACCGGGACCAGATGATGGGCCGGCACAAGGCGAACCACATCCAGGTGGCCTACGGCGGGCGGGAGGCGTTGTTCGCCAAGGCCGTGGCGTTCCGGGAGATGGGGATCGAAGTCAGCATTTGCGGTGTGGTGATCTAGCGCCATGGAGATCGTTGCCGGAGTGGACTTCGGGGCGCTGAGCGTCCGTGTTTCTCTGTTTGATCACGAGCGGGGACGGTTGGGGGCCGGGGTGGGCGAGTATCCGCTGCACCGGCGGGCCGACGATCCGAACCACGCGACGCAGAGCCACGACGACCAGTTGCGGGCGCTGTGCGTGGCGATGCAGGCGGCGCTGGCGGCGGCGAACGTGGACGGCGAGAAGGTGGAGGCGCTGGCGATCGACGCGACGGGTTCGAGCGTCATTCCGGTGGGCCGGGACCTGGAGCCGCTGGACGAGTATTACCTGTGGTGCGACCACCGGTCGTGGCGGGAGGCCGCCGAGATCACGGAGACGGCGCACCGGACGAAGCTGCCGGCGATCGAGTGGTGCGGCGGCACGTATTCGTCGGAGTGGGGCTTTGCGAAGCTGCTGCACTGGCTGCGGCACAATCCCGGGAAGCGTTCGCAGTTCGTGAGCGCGTTCGACAACTGCGACCTGATGGCGGCGACGCTGTGCGGGATCAAGGATCCGCACGAGGTGAAGCGGTCGGCATGCGCGATGGGCCACAAGTGGATGTGGAACCGGGCGCTGGGCGGGCTGCCGCCGGAAGAGTTCCTGGTGGAAGTGGACCCGGTGTTCCAGGGCATCCGGGCGACGCTGGACGGGCCGTACGGGGCCAGTAACGAACTCGCCGGGCGATTGTCGGCGGAGTGGGCGGGGCGGCTCGGGTTGCGGGCCGGGATCCCGATTCCGGTCGGCGCGCTGGACGCGCACTGGGACGCGGTGGGCGCGGGAATTCGCGTGGGCGACGTGGTGAACGTGATCGGGACGTCGACGTGCGTGATGGCGATCTCGCCGGATCCGCGGTTGATTCCGGGCGTGTCGGGCGTGGCGATGGGCTCGATCGATCCGGACATGACGGGGATCGAGGCCGGGCTTTCGGCGGTCGGCGACATGTTCGATTCGATCGCGACGCGGGCCGGTTCGACGGTGGGCGCGCTTTCGCAGGGGCTGGCGAACTACCGGGCCGGCCAGACGGGATTGCTGCGGCTGGCGTGGGACAACGGCGACCGGACGGTGCTGGTGAATCCGCAGCTGGGCGGTGTGACGCTGGGGTGGAACCTCGGGCACACGGCGGCCGACGAGCTGGCGGCGGCTATCGAAGGCACGGCGTTCCACACGCGCGTGATCCTGGAGCGGATGGAGCAGTACGGGACGCCGGTGCACCGGGTGATCCACGGCGGGGGCATTCCGCAGAAGAGCGAGTTCCTGAACCGGGTTTACGCGAGCGTGCTGAACAAGCCGGTGCTGGTTCCGGCGACGGAAGTGACGAGCCTGGGCGCGGCGATGTTCGCGTTCCTGGCGGCGGGCACCTACGGTTCGCTGGCGGAGGCGCAGGCGGCGCTGGGTCCGCAGTACCGGACCATCGAGCCGGACCCGGCCTCGGTGG
>CAYMTH010000863.1:0-2443 GCA_964393235.1 uncultured Solibacteraceae bacterium
AGCCGCCGCGGGAGACGTAGGGCGGGGGGGCGGCGACTTCGATGGCGGCGTCGACCTCGATCTCCTTGCCGGCCTTGTCGGAGCGCTGGCCGTCGACCTTGACCTGGCCGGCGAGGATGAGGGCCTTGGCCTTCTCGCGGGAGGCGACCAGACCGCGCTCGCAGAGAAGCTGATCCAGGCGCATCCGCGGGGTCTTCATGCCTTGCGCTTCACGATGAAGTCGGCGATCTCGCGGAGGGGGGCGGCGGGCTCGCCGAAGATTTCAAGGGCGGCGTGGGCGGCCAGGCGCTGCTCTTCGGCCATGACCTTGGACTGGGCGAGGCCGTAGACGGCGGGGAAGGTGATCTTCTGCTGAGCCTGGTCCTTGCCGGCGGTTTTGCCGAGGGTTTCCGAGGACTCTTCGACGTCGAGGATATCGTCGACGATCTGGAAGGCGAGGCCGATGTGTTCGCCGTAGCGGGAGAGGGCGTCGAGCTGGGCGGGCGAGGCGCCGGCGTAGATGGCGCCCATGCGGACGGAGGCGCGGAGGAGGGCGCCGGTTTTGGCGCGGTGGATGGCCTCGAGGAGCTCGGCGGTGGGCGTCTGGCGCTCGCCTTCGATGTCGTGGACCTGGCCGCCGATCATGCCGCCGACGGTGCCGGAGGCGGTGGCGAGTTCGGCGACGAGGCGGGCGCGGGTCGTGTCGGAGGCGTGGGGGAGTTTGCCGAGGACCTCGAAGGCGAGGGTGAGGAGCGAATCGCCGGCGAGGATGGCCATGGCTTCGCCGAAGACGACGTGATTGGTGGGGCGGCCGCGGCGGAGGTCGTCGTTGTCGAGGGCCGGGAGGTCGTCGTGAATCAGCGAGTACGTATGGATCATCTCCAGCGTGCAGGCGGCGTCCTCGATGCCGGCCGGGGCGGAGCCGAGGGCTTCGGCGGCGCCGATGCAGAGGACGGGGCGGATGCGCTTGCCGCCGGCGAAGAGGCTGTAGCGCATGGCGCGGTGGATGGTCTGGGGCGGGACGGATTCGGCGGGGACCCAGCGTTCGAGGGCGGCTTCGACGCGTTCGATGCGCGCGGCCAGATAGTCTTTCAGGTTCATTCTTTATCGGGGTCGAAGGGGGCGGGCTCGACCTTATCGCCTCGTTTGAGGAGGATTTCGACGCGGGTTTCGGCGTCTTCGAGCTCTTTTCGGCAGCGTTCGCTGAGGGAGACGCCGCGTTCGAAGACCTGGATGGCCTTTTCGAGCGGGAGGTCGCCGGATTCGAGTTCTTTGACGACGGATTCGAGGTCGGCGAGGCCCTGTTCGAAGTTCCAATCCGCCGGCGAGTCAGCAGGCATGCGTGTTCGCTATTGTAACGCGGGACGGCGGGAAACACGCAGGGCGGCGGGGGTAGGATGGGTGAATGGAACCGGATCGCAAGCAAAGGATGGCGGCGATTGGACCGGTGGTGACCGAGTACACCGAACTGTTGTCGGCCGGACATTATTCTCTGTTCGGGGCGGCGCCGTGGCGGACGCACGCGGAGCGGGCGTTCCTGGCGCACTACCGAAACCTGGGCCGCTTTCTTCTGCGGGAGCGGCGGGAGGACGAGGTGGTGGCGGGGGACTACCTGGAGCCAGGGGCGGCGCGGGAGTGGGAGCTGCCGACGTGGGCGGGGGAGTGGCGGGAGGCGGCGCCGGAGCGGCTGGGGGAGTTGCGCTACTCGCGGCTGGACGGGAAGGCGTGGACGCCGCACCGGTGCGTGCCGCCGCTGGAGGCGGAGGCGCGGGCGGCGTGGAAGCAGTTTTACGACGCGATCCGGGACGGGGAGTACCGGGAGGAGTTCGTGCGGCAGGTGGAGGCGCGGCGGCGGGAACTGGTGCCGTTCCACGTGCGGGTGGAGTTGCTGTATCTGTAAGTGCTTATTTTTCAGCGACTAATGGGAGGATCCCCCGAAAACGGGACGGAGTGGTTGCGGCGTGGGGACCGGGAGGGCGGGTTTTCACCGCGGGGGAACCCGGCGATGGGGAAGTCCTTGTTTTTCAATGACATTTGGGACCATCCCCCGAAACACCTCGCGGGGTTCGCGCCGGGCGGGGCGGGCGCGTGTCCGGGTAGAACTGGAGAGCCTACCTTCCACTTTGATTCTACCAGGGGCGATGCAAGCGCGACGGGCGGCAACCCTCGTAACTGATTGATTCCGTTATGGATATTTTGGCACCCAGGCGTGTGACCGGGTGCGGCGGGGAGGGCGGCGGGAGGGCTGGGCGGCTGCAAGTGGTTGATTTGCCAGATGTAACGGCGTCAAGGGCGGTGGACGAGTTCGGGCAGCGTGCCGGATTTGGGGCAGGCGGGGGGGGCAGCGGAGGGGTGGCGTTTATTGAAACGGCGGGGTTTCGGGCAGCAAAGCGGTTTGGCACCCGGTTTGCAATTGGCGAAGTCCCCAGCAGACGCCGGGGAACAACCGAAACGAAAGGACGAC
>CAYMTH010000864.1:0-2096 GCA_964393235.1 uncultured Solibacteraceae bacterium
GAGGCCCACGCCCAAACCTACCGCGCCGCGCTCGAAACCCTCTTCCCATGATCCTCCCCATCCTGCTCTTCCTCGCCATCCCCACCAACAGCCCCGTCGAGGTCGATACCTCCGGAACCCTCTCGAACCTCTACTTCCACAACTCCAATTTCACGGCCGATGCCAGGTACCTGATCTTTTCCAAGGACGGTCAAATTCATAAATTTGACCTCGCCACGCAAAAGGTGACCGCGCTGACCAACGATCCCGCCGTCGCCGCCCAGGCCGCCATGCCGGACCGTTTCCGGGCGAATCGTGTCCTCTACGGCCGGGGCAGGGAACTGTGGGAAGTCGACGTGGAAACCGGCGGCAAGCGCAAAATCGGCGAGGCCCCGCCCAACGCTCGCGGCCTCGGGCAGCCGTCGGTCTCCCATGACGGCAAGTCGGCTGCCGTCTACTTCAAATCGGGTGAAAAGTCCTGGGAAATCGGCCTCATCTCGCTCGAAACCGGCGCCTACCGCAAGGTTCTCGAGCAGGGCTTTCAGATCGGCCACATCCAGCACAGCTACGCCGAGCCGCTGATCTTCTACACCTGGGAGACGAGCGGCTACGCCCCCCAACGCACCTGGCTCGTCAACGCCGACGGCACCGGCAACCGCCCGTTCTATGCCGCCATCGATCCCAAGACATGGCTCACCCCGCTCAAGGAATGGATCACCCACGAAGCCTGGATCCCCGGCACGCGCGACATGACGATGATCTTCGATAAGTACGGCATCCTTCGCGTCACCCCGGACGGCCCGGCGCGCGTCATCACCCGCGGACACTACTGGCACGCCCATGCGACGGCCGATGGCAAGCAGTTGATCGCCGACGACTTCGACGGCCGCCTCTGGCTGATCGACGGCGCCACAGGCGAAGCCCGCCTCCTGGCCACCAATCTCCGCAAGCCCGGCGAGCCCCATCTCCACCCCTCCATCGACCCGACGGGCACCTGGGTCGTGACCAATACCGTCCGCAACGGCCGCCCCTCCGTCGCCGTCATCCGCCTCCGCTGACTGCGTTACCATCGTTAGCGTTATGGACAATGGACACGACTTTGACCTCCTAGTGATCGGTTCCGGGCCCGCCGGCCACCACGCCGCCATCGAGGCCGCCAAGTACGGCCGCCGCGTCGGCATCATCGACTACTCCGCCGGTCTCGGCGGCGTCTGCCTCCACACCGGCACCATCCCCTCGAAGACCCTCCGCGAAGCCGTCCTCTACCTCTCCGGGTTCCGCCAGCGCGCCTTCTACGGCCGCGGCTACCGCCTCAAAGCCCGCATCCATATCCAGGACCTCATGTTCCGCGTCAACGAGGTCATCAAGCGCCAGTACGCCGTCATCGAGGACCAGCTCCAGCGCCACGGCATCCAGATCATCGACGGCCACGCGACCTTCACCACCAACCCCAACGTCCTCCACGTCACCAGCCCTCACTCCGAGCGCGAGTACTCGGCCGCAAACATCCTCATCGCCTGCGGCACCCGCCCCGCCCGCCGCGAGGACATCCCCTTTGAAGCCCTGCAGGTCTACGACACCGACGAGTTCATCAAGGTCACCGACGGCGAGTTCCCCAAGTCCGTCATCGTCGTCGGCGGCGGTGTCATCGGCCTCGAATACGCATCCATGGCCGCCGCCCTCGGCAGCGAAGTCACCGTCGTCGAAACCCGCGACTCCCTCCTCCCCCACGTCGATCCCGAGATCACCCAGTCGCTCATGTACCAGCTCCGCCGCGCCGGCGTCACCTTCCGCCTCGGCGAAAAGGTCGTCTCCGTCGAAGCCCTCGACACCACGCCCCTCACCGCCGTCGCCAACCTCGAGTCCGGCAAGCGCCTCATCGCCGAAGCGCTCCTCTACGCCGTCGGCCGCCAGCCGAACACCGACAAACTGAACCTCGGCGCCGTCGGCATCGCCGTCGAAGGCCGCGGCCAGCTCAAGGTCAACGAGGCCTTCCAGACGGCGGTCCCCAACATCTACGCCGCCGGCGACGTCGTCGGCTTCCCGTCGCTCGCCTCGACCTCGATGGAACAGGGACGCATCGCCGCCCGCCACATGTGCGGCGAGCCCATCGAGAA
>CAYMTH010000864.1:2106-2442 GCA_964393235.1 uncultured Solibacteraceae bacterium
TCGATGGTCGGCAAGAACGAAACGCAGCTTACCCAGGAAAAGGTGCCCTACGAAGTCGGCGTCGCGCCGTTCGAGGAGGTCGCGAAGGCGCAGATCACCGGCGACCAGACCGGTCTCCTCAAGCTGATCTTCCACGCCGAGTCCCTCCAACTCCTCGGTGTCCACATCGTCGGCGAAAGCGCCAGCGAACTGGTCCACATCGGCCAGACGGTCATGATGACGGGCGGCACCATCGAACCCCTCGCCAAGACGGTTTTCAACTACCCGTCCCTGGCCGAAGCCTACCGCGTCGCCGCCCAGAACGGCCTCGACAAAATCCGCCGCCGCGGCTGACCC
>CAYMTH010000865.1:0-1566 GCA_964393235.1 uncultured Solibacteraceae bacterium
GGGCGACGGTGCTGGGGCGGATGCTGCGGGCGTTCGGGGCGCGGTCTTTCTGCTATTCGGTGGCGGGGGTGCGGGACGGGATCATCGCGGACCTGGCGGCGCGGCGCGTGGGGGCGGAACTGGCGCGGCTGGACAAGGAACAGCGGCGGATCGTGGAGGCGATGGCGCGCAAGTTCGGGGTGGACGTGCGGCATGCGCGGAAAACGGCGCAGCTGGCCGGGCTGCTGTTCGATTCGCTGAAGCCGCTGCACAAGCTGCCGGCGGCGTCCGGGAAACTGCTGGAGGCGGCGGCGTACCTGGTCGATATCGGCCACTATGTGAGCGATATGGGGCACCACAAGCACTCGCAGTACCTGGTGGCGAACGCGGACCTGCCGGCGTTCACGGCCGAGGAGCGGGGAATCATCGCCCAGTTGTGCCGGTTTCACCGCAAGTCGATGCCGTCGGCGCGGCACGTGACTTTTCAGGGTTTATCGCCGTCGAACCAGCGCCTGGTGCTCTATCTTGTGCCGCTGCTGCGGCTGGCCGACGCGCTGGACCGGAGCCACGACCAGCGTGTGGAAGCTTTGGCAGTGGAATTGCAACAGACGCATGTAGGGATAGCGCTGCGGTCAGGCGCGGACACGAACCTGGAACTCTGGGCCGGCGATAAAGCAGGCGAGGCGTTCCGGCAGGTGTACGGGTTACCGCTGGTACTGCAGACGCGATCCTAGACGATCGCCGGTGAGTTCCGGCAAAATGGAACTTTAGTCGATGCGCTATTGGAAGTCCAATCATTTATACGTTTTGTTGGGAATCCTGCTGGTGCCGTGTGTGTCCGCGCAGCCGTTCGTGGAGAGCGGCGAAGAGGCGTCGGGCGGGTCGGCGAGCGTGGTGGAACGGCGTCCTGGACCGGCGTTGAAGCCGGGGACGCGGAAGTCGACGACGGACTGGGGCGCGGTGATGCGGCAGTCGGCGATGTTTACCGGCATCCAGCATGCGTTCCGTTTGGGAACGGAACCCGGGACGCGAGAGGGGATGAAGGGGCCGTTCTTCCGCGGGTACGTGGATTCGGTCGGGAACCTGCACGGTTGGGGCGACGGGGACGTGTTTTATGTGAATTACGTGGGCCATCCGATGCAGGGCGCGGTGTCGGGATGGATCTACATTCAGAACGACGAGCAGGCGCGGCTGCTGCGGATCGGCCGGGACCCGCGGTACTGGCGGAGCCGGATGAAGGCGATGGGCGTTTCGTGGGCGTACTCGACGTGGTTCGAGATCGGGCCCTTCAGCGAGGCGTCGATCGGGAAGATTCAGGCGCGGCGGCCGCAGCAGGGTTTTGTGGACCACGTGGTTACGCCGATCATCGGGACGGGCTGGCTGATCGCGGAGGACTTCCTCGACGAGAAGGTCGCGCTGCCTTTCGAGCGGCGGTTTGAGAACAACTGGGCGCGGATGATGGTCCGCAGCTGGCTGAATCCGAGCCGGAGCTTCACCAACGCGCTGCGGTTCAAGGCGCCGTGGTACCGGGACAACCGGGGCGGGATTCTGCCGCAACACTACAAGCCGGTGTACGAGATGGCGCCC
>CAYMTH010000865.1:1576-2441 GCA_964393235.1 uncultured Solibacteraceae bacterium
GAGGCGCCGCGGGAGTTCCCGAAGGCGGCGCCGTTCGAGATGACGGCGATTCCGTTCTGGACGCGGTTCGGCGACACGCAGTGCGCGGGCGGCGGCGGGCAGGCGGCGGTGCGGGTGGCGCCGACGGTACAAATCGTCGGGCAGTTGAGCGGGTGCCAGATGCGCGACCTGGCGGCCGGGTATACGGGCGACTCGCTGACCTACGCGATCGGGCCGCGCTGGACACCGATGGCCGAGCGCCGGCTGAGCCCGTACGCGCAGGTGCTGGTGGGCGGAAACAAGATCACCAACTACCAGGTGGACCGGCTGCGGGAGGCGGTACTGAAGGCCGATGCGAAGCGGAAGGGGCTGGAGGCTCCCGCGCCGGAACTTTACACGAAACAGCAGATCAGCCACGGGCTGGCGCTGACGGCCGGCACGGGCGTGGACCTGCGCGTGAACCGGGCCGTGGCGCTGCGGCTGGGGTCGATCGAGTACGCGCGTTCGTGGGCGCCGGTGCCCACGGGAGCCCAGTCGATGCAGCAGGGTTTACAGCTCTCGAGCGGGCTGATCTTGCGCATGGGCACGTGGTGATTTATATTGAAAGAGTCCACCTGTTGCTGGGAGATCGTCTAACGGTAGGACCCCAGACTCTGACTCTGCTTATCGGGGTTCGAATCCCTGTCTCCCAGCCACTCAAATTTTAGACCCCATTACCGGGTGGACCGAAGGAAAGTGCCCCGCTGCAGTTCGGCGAAGGCCTGGCGCAGTTCTTCCTGCGTGTTCATGACGATGGGCCCGTGCCACGCGACCGGCTCCTCGAGCGGCTTTCCGGAGACGAGCAGGAAGCGGATGCCCTCTTCGCCGGCCTCGACGACGACTTCGT
>CAYMTH010000866.1:0-2434 GCA_964393235.1 uncultured Solibacteraceae bacterium
TGCCGACGGCGGCACCCTCTTCCTCGACGACGTCGGCGACCTCCCCCAGGCCGCCCAGGCCAAGCTGCTCCGCGTCCTGCAGGAAGGCGAGTTCCACCGTCTCGGCTCCGAGCAGTCGGTCAAGGTGTCGGTCCGCGTCGTGTCCGCGACGAACAAGGACCTCGCCGCCGAGGTCGCTCAGAACCGGTTCCGCGAGGATCTCTACTACCGTCTCGCCGTCGTGCCGCTCCGTGTGCCCGCCCTCCGCGAGCGCCCCGGCGACATCAAGAGCCTCGCCGCCCATTTCCTCGACGAGTTCTGCCTGCGGAACAACGTGAAGCCGAAGCGTTTCGCCCCCGAGGTCTTCGGACTCTTCGAGCGTTACTCCTGGCCCGGCAACGCCCGCGAGCTGCGCAACGTCGTGGAGCGCATGGCGATTCTGACGCCCGGCGATACGCTCGACAAGGAGTCCGCCCCGATCGAGCTCCGTCTCGGCCGCGACCCCGAGGCCCCGAACTCAGTGGAAGAGGCGCGCCGCTCCGCCGAGCGCGATCACATCACGAAAGCGCTGGAAGAGACGGGCTGGAACGTCTCCGCCGCGGCCCGCGCCCTCGGCATCGAACGCACGAGCCTCCACAAACGCATCCGCGCCCTCAACCTCACCCGCTAACATTAACGGTGCCGTGTTACTGGATTTTGCTGACCCCGTCTTACGGATTTTCCTTCCCCAACCACTCCGATAACCCCCGCGCCTCCCCCAACTCCTCCAGCTTCCGCTCCAGCGCCCCATGATTCCCCCACAAAATCTCGGGCCGCTCCTCCGCCAGCGCCTCGATCCGCCCGCACCCCAACACCTTCCCCCGGTCGGCATAGAACCCGTACGAACGGCACGCCACCGGTCGCACGGCGTACACCAGGCAAGCCCCCGTCCGCGGATCCAGCAACCCGCACACCCGGCCCCCCGCCCGCACCCGCTTCCGCACCTCCTCCCCTAACGCCGCAATCGCCGGCCGCAGCAACTCCCACTCCGTCGCCGACACCCGCGGCTCCTCCGCCAGGCTCCGGCAACAGTCGTCGCATCCCTTCCGGCACGGCCAGTCCCCGTGCATCCCCACCGTCTCCTCCGCCCGCGCCCGCGTCTCCTCCTGTATCTGGAACAATCGCTCCATTTTCACCATCCTAACTGCCTTAAGATAGTTCCTGTGCCGGGCCCCAAACTGCTTCTGCTCCTAGCGGGAGTCAGCGGCCTCTTCGCCGCCGACTTCGATAAAGACATCCGTCCCCTGCTCGAAACGAAGTGCGTCCGCTGCCACGACGCCGCCCACTTCTCCAAAGCCGGCGTCATCGTCAAAGGTGACCCCGACAACAGCCGGCTGTATCAACAACTCGCCTCCGGCAAAATGCCCATGGGCGGCCCCAAAATCGAACCCGCCCAACTCGCCGCCGTCAAAGACTGGATCGCCGCCGGCGCCACCTGGAACGGCACCCTCGCCTCCACCAAACGCAAGACCTGGTGGGCCTTCGTTCCGCCCGCCAAGCCCCCCGTCCCGCAGGTCGACGGCGCGGCCAATCCCATCGACGCTTTCCTCCTCGCCAAGCTCCAGTCCAAGGGCCTCGCCTTCAACCCCAAGGCCTCCGACCGCGACCTCGTCCGCCGCCTCCACTTCTCCCTCACCGGCCTCCCCCCCACCGACGCCGACTACCAGCTCTCCTACCAGCAGACCGTCGACAAACTCCTCGCCTCCCCCCACTACGGCGAACGCTGGGCCCGCTACTGGCTCGACGTCGTCCGCTTCGGCGAAACCGACGGCGGCGAGCACAACTTCGAACGCTTCCACGCCTGGCGCTACCGCGACTGGGTCATCGACGCCCTCAACGCCGACAAGCCCTACACCGACTTCGTCCGCGAACAGATCACCGGCGACCTCCTCCACCCCAACGACCCCGCCAAAGTCGCCGCCACCGGCTTCCTCGTCGCCGGCCCCTGGGACTCCGTCTCGGCCGAGCTGAACAAGGACGCCCTCATGAAGAAGACCGCCCGCATGGACGAACTGGACGACATGGTCACCACCACGTTCCACAGCTTCCAGGCCCTCACCGTCAACTGCGCGCGCTGCCATGACCACAAGTTCGATCCCATCCCCACCCGCGACTATTACAAGCTGACCAGCGTCTTCGGCGGTGTCGGCTTCGGCACCCGCGAGGTCACCACCCCCGACGCCAAGCGCGCCTACGAGGAAGCCGCCAAGCCGCTCCAGGCCGAAATCGCCCGCGTCCAGAAGGAGCTCGACGCGATCGAACTCCCCGTCAAGACCCGCCTCCTCCGCGAGCGCTACCAGGCCCTCGACCGCCGCCGCGCCGGCGAAAAGTACCGCGTCTCCCTCGCGCCCTTCTACAACCGCAACGTCTTCGCCCCGGTCACCGCGCGCCACTTCCGGCTCGTCATCACCGGCCA
>CAYMTH010000867.1:0-2434 GCA_964393235.1 uncultured Solibacteraceae bacterium
CGACGGCAGCGGATTGGGAGCCCGGGTCCGGGACCCAGTGGAGCAGAAGAAGGAGAGCGGTGCCGGCGGAGAGAATGGAGGCGGCTGCCGGCAGGTACTGGATGCGGCCCAGTTCCCCCGATCCGGCGGGCGGAAGGCGATAGGCGGGGAGGGCGAAATAGAGAGAGCCGGCAAGGCCGGCGAGGATCGAAACCAGAGCGACGACGCGAAGGATGCGGACGGCCACGCGGACGAGTGTAGCCGATCGGGCGGGGCTATTGAATAGTGATCAGCCCGGATTCCGGCTGCATCTTTTTCAGCTGCCCGCAGGCCGCGTAGATATCGAGGCCGCGCGGGCGGCGGATGTAGCAGGGCAGCGAGCGCATGACGATTTTCTGGAAACTGTCGACGCGTTCGGGGTCCGGGGTATCGAAGTGGATGCCGGGGCCGGGGTTGAGGGCGATGATGTTCACCTTCGCCTTGAGGTTGCCGAGCAGGGAGACAACGCGGCGGGCGTCGGCATCGGTATCGTTGACGCCTTTGAGCATGACGTATTCGAACATCAGGTGCTCCCAGGGGCGGAGCGGGTAGGCGCGGCAGGCTTCGATGAGGTCGGCGAGGTGGTACTTCTTCGTGATCGGCATCAGTTCGCGGCGCTGCTCTTCGTGGGAGGCGTTGAGGGAGATGGCGAGCTTAGGGCGGACCTCGGCGGCGCCGAGCTCGGCGATCTTGGGAACGATGCCGGAGGTGGAGACCGTGATTCGCTTCTGCGAGAAGCCGACGCCGTTATCGTCACAGAGGATGCGGGTGGCTTTGAGAACGTTGGGGAGATTTAGGAGCGGCTCGCCCATGCCCATCATGACGATGTTGCAGTGGGAGGAGCGGGGGTCGAGGGCGTGCTCGCGGCAGACGTGGAGGACCTGGCCGACGATTTCGCCGGCGGAGAGGGAGCGTTCGAGGCCCATCTGGGCGGTGAGGCAGAAGCGGCAATCGACCGGGCAGCCGACCTGGGAGGAGATACAGATGGTATGGCGCTGGTCGGCGGGCATGAGGACGGTTTCGACGCTGCGGCCGTCGGCGGGGAGTGTCAGCAGGTAACGGACGGTGCCGTCGGCGGAGGCGTAGCGCTGGTCGACGGCGAGGCGGCCGTGGGGCATGGCGCCGCGGAGGCGGTCGCGCAGGTCCTTGGGAAGCGCGGTAAACTCGTCGAGATCGGTGACGTTCTGCTTGTAAAGAGCGTCATAGAGTTGCCGGGCGCGGTAGGCAGGAGTGGTTGCCCCGAGCAGGTCGCGCAGGTCGGCTACGTCCAAACCGAGCAGGGTAGGCTGAGTCCGAAGGGCCATCCCTTCTAGAATAGAAGGGAAACCTGCCATTCGGCATTCCATGACGCAAACCTTACAGAGATCGCTGGCCGTGGAGACCACGGTATTGCCCAACGGGCTGAAGATTATTACGGAGACGATGCCTGGGGCGCGCTCCATTTCGCTGGGCATCTGGCTGCGGTCGGGATCGCGGCGGGAGACGGCGGCGGAGAACGGGATCTCGCACTTTATCGAGCACATGGTGTTCAAGGGCTCCGAGAAGCGGGGAGCCGAGGACATCGCGCGGGAACTGGACACGATCGGCGGATACTCGGACGCGTTCACGGGCAAGGAACTGGTGAACTACAACGCGAAGGTGTTGGAAGAGCATGCGGAACTGGCGTTCGACATTCTGTCGGACATGGTGCTGCGGCCGCGGTTCCAGGAAGACGACCTGGTGAAGGAGAAGGGCGTGGTGCTGGAGGAGATCAAGATGGATCTCGACAGCCCGGAATCGCAGACGCACGAGCTGTTTTGCCGGAAGTTCTGGAAGGAAGACCCGCTCGGCTGGCCGATCCTGGGGACGCCGAAGACGGTGAAGAGTTTTCATCCGGCGATGCTGCGCGACTACTGGGAGCGGCACTACCGGCCGGCGAACATGCTGATCACGGCGGCGGGGCGGGTGAAGCACGACGCGTTCGTAAAGATGGTGGACGGGATGATGGGCGGGATGAAGAAGGGAAAGAAGCTGCCGGCGATGCCGGCGGTGAAGGTGTTCCCGCAGATCGCCATGAAGACGAAGGCCTCGATCGAGCAGGCGCAGTTGTGCATCGCGGCGCCGTCGTACCAGATGGGGCACCCGAAGCGGTTCGTCTGCTACCTGCTGAACACGATTCTGGGCGGCGGGATGAGTTCGCGGCTGTTCCAGAACGTGCGGGAGCGGCAGGGGCTGGTCTACAACATTTCGTCGGAGCTGTCGCTGTACCGGGACTCGGGGGCGATGGCGATCTACGCCGGGACGTCTCCTGGGAACCTGCGGAAGCTGATCGCGACGGTGATGCAGGAGTTGCGGAGCCTGAAGGACAGCCCAGTGGCGGCCGACGAGTGGCGGCGGGCGAAGGACAACCTGAAGGCGTCGATCGTGCTGGGGCTGG
>CAYMTH010000868.1:0-2432 GCA_964393235.1 uncultured Solibacteraceae bacterium
CCTTCCCCAGCCGCACCAACCCCCCGTACCAGATGAACATGTCCCACGCCGTCCGCTCCGCCCGCACTTCCTCCCAGCTCAACACCCCCGTCAACCACAACGCCGCCGCCCCCACCAGCGCCGTCACCGTAATGTCCACCCCGTGCCAACCCGCCGTCGCCCACATCCCGCACACCCCCGCAAAAACCACCGCCAGAATCCGCTCCCCCCGCGACATCGCCCCCATCTTCGCCAACCCCCCCGCCGCGAACTCCGCCGCCTCCGGCGTCTTCCGGATCACCGGCGGATACAGCCGCATCACGACCCACGGAATTACCGCCAGCGACACGATCCCCGGCGCCAACCCCGCCACAAACCAGCTCCCCCACGTAATCGGAAACCCGTTCTGCCCCGCAATCTGCGCCGCGATCGGGTTGCTCGCCTGGCCCGTGAAAAACATCGCCGCTCCCACGCAAACGCTCTGGTACACCGCGACAATCAAATACCCCCCCAGCAACCGCGACGTCGGCCCCGGCTGCGACCCGTACAACTCCGCGATCGACCGCGCGATCGGCAGCGTCACCCCCCCCCCCCCCGCCCCGTTCGACGGAATAATCGTCGCCAGCACCGCGTCCGTCGCCGCCAGCGCATACGTAATCCCCACCGACGTCGTCCCGAACCCCCGCACAAACAACAGCGCGATCCGCCGCGCCAGCCCCGTGTTCAACAACGCCCGCGAGATCAAAAACGCCGTCAGCACCAGCCACACCATCGGGTCCGAATACCCCGCAAGCGCGCTCTGAATCGTCAGCCCCCCCACCACCGCCGACGCCACCACGCCAATCAAAACCATCGCCCCGCCCGGCACCGGCTGCAGAATCAGCCCCGCCACCGTCGCCGCGAACACCGCGAACAGCCGCCACGCCTCCGGCTTCACCCCGCCCGGCTGCGGCAGCGCATACGCGATCGCCAGATAAACCGCCACCACGGGCGCCAACAGCTTCAATCGTCCCAGCACGGACGGTTATCATATCACCCCCCTCCCGCCTACCCCTTACGGTATAGGAGGGCCATCGGAAAAGTCCGGATCGAAACTCCGCGATTTCTGGCGCACACTAGGACAGATCCGTAATCTGCCGCCTGAATTGGTTCCGAAGTGATGCTATTCCGTCTCTCGGCGTACGCAGTGTGCGCCCTCCTGTCCGCCGTCCCCCTCGCCGCCCTGCCCGTATTCGACGTTCAGGCCATCGGCCCCGCCGGCGTCCCCTCGTCCGCCACGGCCATCAACGCCACCGGCGCCGTCGTCGGCAACTATACCCTCCCCGACGGAACCTTCCGCGCCTTCCTCTACCAGGACGGCCAGGTCACCACCCTCGCCCTTCCCGCCAACGCCGTCCAGACCTGGGCCACCGCCATCTCCAACAACGGCCAGGCCGGCGGCTACACCGATCTGCTCCTCTCCCCCCAGGGCCTCGTCTGGGACAGCGCCGGCAACGCCGTCGCCACCCCCGGCGCCTACGTCATGGGCCTCAACGGCGCCGGTGACGCCGCCGGCATGGCCATCGGTCCCGACGGCGCCGGCTACGCCTTCGTCACCCGCAACGGCATCGTCACCTCCCTCGGCCAGCCCGCCGGCGGCGACTGGAGTTCCGCCTACGCCATCAGTTCCAACGGCCTCGCCGTCGGCGCCGCCATGAACTCCAGCGGCCGCTTCACCGCCTTCTTCGCCTCCCCCAATGGCGCCACCACCCTCCTCAACGGCCTCGGCGGCGCCAACTCCTACGCCCGCGCCGTCAACAACTCCGGCGCTATCGCCGGCCAGGCCCAAACCGCCTCCGGCGCCCTCCAGGCCGTCATCTGGTCCGGCTCCACCCCCGCCGCCCTCGGCTCGCTCGGCGGCATCAACTCCTCCGCCTACGCCATCGATTCCCAAGGCCAGGCCGTGGGCGCCGCCGACCTCGCCAACAACGCCGGCTCCGCCGCCTTCTTCTATTCCGGCGGTCAGATGTACGACCTCAACTCCCTTCTCCTCCCCAACTCCGGCTGGCAACTCCTCGCCGCCTACGGCATGAACGACGCCGGCCAGATCGTCGGTCGCGGCCTCTACAACGGCGCCGAACAGGCCTTCCTCCTCACCCCCCAAGCCCCGAGCTTCGCCGGCTTCCAGCCCGCCCCCGACAGCGAAGTCCCCGAACCCGGAACCCTCGTCCTCATCGGCGTCCCCCTGCTCGGCCTCCTCGCCCTCCGCTCCCGCCAGCGTTAACCCGCGGGTGCTACACTGCTAGGGAGCAGTGACCGGCACCGTCGCACCTTCGCCTGTCTCCCTTGCGCCCTCCCGGGCGCGCGTCGCCATTCTCCTGTCCGTCCTCCTCCTGTTCTTCGGCGTCGCGCTCTTCTCCCCGCTCCATAAACATTCCCTCTCCAAGTCCGGTAACTCCTGTTCTTTCAACGAC
>CAYMTH010000869.1:0-2431 GCA_964393235.1 uncultured Solibacteraceae bacterium
TGGACCGGAAGGACGATCAGAAATTCCGTATACTTCCCTTCTTCGCTATCCAGCATGAACCGCCCCCCATGCTGGTCCACGACAATCTGATAGCTGATCGACAACCCCAGCCCCGTCCCCTCACCCGTCGGCTTTGTCGTGTAGAACGGCTGAAACACCTTGGACCGCGCTTCCAGCGGAATTCCCGTTCCGTTGTCACGAACGGCGATCTCCACCTCCGCGCCCTCGGACAACATCCGGGTCTTCACCGTAAGCGTCGGCAACAGCTCGGGCATTCGTTCCCGTTGCCGTTGCGCGGCATAGAACCCGTTTGCGGCCAGATTCATCACCACGCGGCTGATCTCGCCCGGCAGCACCACCACCCGTGGCAGTTCGGCCGACAAATCGTAATCGATCCGCCCCTGAAATGCGGCGTCTTTCGCCCGGAGTCCATGAAACGCCAACTCCGCGCCGTCCCGTACCAGCCCGTTCAGGTCGACTTCCTCAAACTCGGCGGACCCGCCCCGGGAATGTGCCAGCATGCTGCGAACGATCCCGTCCGCCCGCTTTCCATGCTCGCAGATCTTTCCAAGATTGATTTGCGTGTCAGTCAGCAGTTCGTCGATGAATCCCGCATCGGCCGGTTCGCGGCCCATCTCCGTCTTCAGGTCCTCAACAAGCTCCTCGGTCAGCCGCGCGAAGTTAATCACAAAATTCAGTGGATTCTTGATCTCGTGCGCAATCCCCGCCGTGAGCTCGCCCAGCGACGCCATCTTTTCTTTGACGATCAACTGGTGCTGCGCCTCGCGCAACTGCAAAAGCGTCTGCTCCAGTTTCGCCGTGTGCTCACGCTCACGGTCGCGCAGCCGTTTCTTCTCAATACAGGCGGTAATTCGTGCCTTCAGCACCGTCGGATCAAACGGCTTCGGCAGGTAATCTTCCGCGCCCGCCTCAATGCAGCGGGCCACATTGGCCGCCTCTTCGTCCGCCGAAATCATCAGCACAGGCAGATTGGCCAGGTTGGAATTCTCTCTCACCGCAACCAGCGTGGAGTAACCATCCAGCACCGGCATCATGATGTCGAGCAGAATCAGGTCGAAGCTCTCCGTCTCCAGCAAATCAAGCGCCGCTCTTCCGTCGGCAACCTCCGCAACACGGTATCGCTCCCGCTCCAACCGCCGCCGCAGCACGCGCCGATTCTCGCTTTGATCGTCGACAATCAGGATTCGGCCACCGCAAGTCCCGGCATCCTCCTCCGAGGTCTGATACGCCTCACTCGCTTCCGGCGCCGCTGTCTCCCCCCGCCGGCCTTCGCCATCTCCAAGCGCCGCCGCGAGTCCATGCAAACGCTCCGCCGCCGCTTGCACGCGGTTGACGTCGTCAAGCGTGGCCGCGTCCCCGTCACCGGTTAATACGCGGCACTCTTCACAGAAAGCCCGGATCCGCTCCGCATGAGACATGATCGTAGCCGCCATCGGCGCCAATTCCCCGGCATCCGTCGTCGTCGCATTGGAACCCATGCCGGCCTGAATCGCCGTCACCGC
Source organism: uncultured Solibacteraceae bacterium (assembly GCA_964393235.1). Lineage (GTDB taxonomy): Bacteria > Acidobacteriota > Terriglobia > Bryobacterales > Bryobacteraceae. Next base: position 1,524 of record CAYMTH010000869.1, read on the forward strand.
CGCCCGCGCTTCACGAATAATGGCCGTCAACTTGGCGTGAACGCCGGAGGGGCCATCGTCGGCAATATCCTCCAGCAACATCTCGGAATAGCCGATGACATGGTTGATCGGTGTCCGCAATTCATGCCGCAAGTGCGACAACTGCGCCGCGTCGAGGTGCCCGTTCATCATTGGCTCGCGTTACCCGGAGGATTCTGGAGCGAGGACTCGATCTTCTCCAGCAATCGCGCCAGCTCGATGGGCTTGGAATCGTAGTCGTCACAACCGGCCTCCAACGCCTTCTCCCTGTCGCCAGACATCGCGTGGGAAGTCAGCGCGATCACCGGAATGCGCCGCGTCTCCTCGTTCGCCTTCAGCGCACGCGTCGCGGTCCACCCATCCATGACGGGCAGGCTCATATCCATCAGGATCAGGTCGGGGCGGATCGTCCCCGCCAGTTCAACGCCCTTCGCGCCGTCCTCCGCCATCACCACCTCGAATCCCTTCTTGATCAGGCGCCTGGACAGCATGTCTCGGTTCATCTCATTGTCTTCGACCAAAAGTATGCGGGCCATCTGTTTCCTCCCTGTCAATCCTCGCGCCGGTCAGCTGCCGGAACCGGCCGCGCCTGGGGCATATGTCTACCGTTCGCCATCAGTTGTCATCCCGGCGGCCCAGTTGATCTTGGATCGCCCCCAGAATGGCCTCCCGCCCGATCCCGCCCTTCTGCAAAACCAGCGATGCCTCGCTCGTCAGCATCGTCCGCTCCTCAACGGTCAGATCCTTCGCCGTCATCACCACCACCGGAAGGTTTCGGAATCGCTCCTGCGCGCGAATCCGGCTCAGGAACTCAAACCCGTCCATGCGGGGCATCATCAGGTCGAGCAGGACCACACCGGGGCTGTGCTCTTCCAACAGCGCCAGCGCCG
>CAYMTH010000870.1:0-2430 GCA_964393235.1 uncultured Solibacteraceae bacterium
TGTGGGGGTGGAGGTGGAGGTCGATGAGGCCGGGGGAGACGACGTGGCCTTTGGCGTCGAGGGTGCGTTTGCCGTTGAGGGGGGTGGGGGAGATGGCGGCGATGACGCCGTTGGAGATGCCGAGGGAGCGGACGGCGTCGAGGCCGGAGGCGGGATCGATGACACGGCCGTTATTGATGGCGGTGTCGTAGGTGGTTTGGGCCTGGAGGGCGGAGGTGGAGAGGGCGGCGAGGAAGTGGCGGCGCGAGGGCGTCATTTTGGCAGTGTAGCGCTGTTTGGCTTAGAAACACGAAGGCCGCCGGTTGCCCGGCGGCCTTTCGAGTGGAATCTATTCCGGATCGCTACGGCGCTTCTTGCGGTTACGCTTGCGAGCGAGGGCCTCTTTGACCCGCTTCTTTTCGCCGGGCTTGAGGTAGAAGGAGTGACGCTTGATTTCCTTGATGATGTCTTCCTGCTGCACCTTGCGCTTAAAGCGGCGCAGAGCATTTTCAAGGGTTTCGCCGTCCTGGACGATAACTTCAGCCATTTTCCATTCACCTCCTCACTGGTTCAGGCTGCCCGCCGGTTAGGGTGGGCGCAAACCTTTATTGTAGCAGAGTTCTCTACGCCGGACCTTCCTGCGCCGGGCCGCCGGAGAAGGGGTTGAAGTCGGTCTGGTCGTCGAAGAGGTCGATGCCTTCGGCCTTCTTCAAGAAGTTGACGATCAGGTAGGTCAGCGGGGTGGCGAGGGCTTCGTAGCCGACCTTGACGAGGTAGCCGGTGACGATGAGGTCGCGGATGAGCGAACCGTCGATGCGGCCCCAGAAGGCGATGGTCATGACGATGACGGTATCGACGAGCTGGCCGACGGCGGTGGAAGCAATGGTGCGGGCCCAGAGCATACGGCCGCCGGTTAGCACCTTCATTTTCGCGAGCACGAAGGCGTTGGCGAACTCGCCGCACCAGTAGGCGATGAGGCTGGCGACGACGAGGCGCGGGAGGAAGCCGAAGATGCTTTCAAACGCAGCCTGGTTGTTCCAACCGGGGGCGGGCGGGAGGCTGACGATCAACATGCCGAGGGCGGTCAACAGCGCGGTGGACAGGAAGCCGTGCCAGATGGCGCGGCGGCTGCCGGCATAGCCGTAGACCTCGGTGAAGATGTCGCCGAAGATGTAGGTGATCGGGAAGAGGATCTGGGCTCCGGACAGGACGACGTCGAATTCGAAGCCCAGAAAAGAAACGTGGCCAAACGAGCAGAGCTTGCTGGCCACGAGGTTGGAGATTAGCAGTACGACTACGAAGAAGCTGAGGCAGATTTCGTAGTATTTGAAGCGATGAAGTGGGGTTAAGTGCGTGAGAAGGTTGCTCAATTTAGGCTCGCAGATCGGCGCCCGTCATGTCGGCGGGCTTTGGTAAGCCTAGCAAACCGAGAATGGTGGGCGCGAGGTCGCGAAGAGAGCCGCCGCTACGCAGGGGCCGGCGCTCCTCATTCACTAAGATGAGGGGAACCGGGTTGGTGGTGTGATAAGTGTGCGGGCCGCCGGTGGCCGGGTCGATCATGGTCTCGGCGTTGCCGTGGTCGGCGGTGATGATCCACTGGCCGCCGGTGCGCTGGAGGGCCTGGTGGATGCGGCCGAGCATGGCGTCGCAGGTTTCGCAGGCCTTGACGGCGGCTTCGTAGACGCCGGTGTGGCCGACCATGTCGGGGTTGGCGAAGTTGACGACGATCAAGTCGAAATCGGCGCGTTCGATGCCCTTGAGCACGACGTTGCAGACGCCTTCGGCCGACATTTCCGGCTGGAGGTCGTAGGTGGCCACCTTCGGCGAGGAGACCATCTCGCGCTCTTCGCCGTCGAACGGTTTTTCGACGCCGCCGTTGAAGAAGAACGTCACGTGCGGGTACTTTTCCGTTTCGGCGGTGCGGAGCTGCTTCATGCCGTTGCCGGCGACAACGCCGCCGAGCAGGTTGGTGTGGCTTTCGGGCTGGATCACCGTGTTCACCTTGAGCGTCCGGTCATAGACGGTCATGGTGGTGTAGTGCAGGTTCTTCGGGGCGAGGCTCTTGTAGGGCACGTCGAGCGGGTAGTCCGTCAGCACCTGGGAGAGTTCGCGGCCGCGGTCGGCGCGGAAGTTGAAGAAGAGCACGGCGTCTTCGTCGCGCAGCAGGCCGGTGGGCTCGCTGTTCGCGTTGAGCAGGACAATGGGCTCGATGAACTCGTCGGTGACGCCGGCTTCGTAGCTCTGCTTGATGGCGGCGACGGGGTCGGTGGACTTGCGGCCGTCGCCGAGGACGATGGCGCGGAAGGCGCGTTCGACGCGTTCCCAGCGCTTGTCGCGGTCCATGGCGTAGTAGCGGCCGGTGACGGTGGCGATGCGGCCGACGCCGATCTCCTTCATCTTGGCCTGGAGCTCTTCGATGAACCCGGCGCCGGTGTGGGGCGGGGTGTCGCG
>CAYMTH010000871.1:0-2425 GCA_964393235.1 uncultured Solibacteraceae bacterium
TGTGCCCCGGCCGCGCCAGGTCCGACGGCTTGGCGTCCGGCCGCATGCAGACCTCGATCGTCAGCGAACGGTCCGCCGCCGAAATGCCGGTCGTCACGCCCACCGCCGCGTCGATCGACTCGGTGAACGCCGTCCCGAACCGCGACGTGTTGTTCGGCGACATCAGTGGCAGGTCAAGCGCATCGCACTTCTCCGGGCTCAGCGCCAGGCAGATCAGCCCGCGCCCGTGCACCGCCATGAAGTTGATGATCTCCGGCGTAATCTTCTCGGCGGCGATGGTCAGGTCGCCTTCGTTTTCCCGGTCTTCGTCGTCGACCACCACCAGCATCTTGCCCTGGCGGAAATCTTCGATCGCCTCCTCGACCGTGGAGAAGGGAGAGGACGGAAACGTCATCCGGTTATCCCTTGCGCCGGGTTTCGTAGGCCGCGAAACGGTCCTTGTAGTCGCCGAAGCCCTTCCGCCCCATCAGCCCGAAGGTGAACTTCTTGCCCAGTTCCACCCCTTCCTGATCGAACGCGTTGATGTTCAGCAACTCGCCGGCGAACGCAGTTTCGAATTCCATCAGTTGGAAGAACGCGCCGATATGTTCCTCGTCCACCTTATCGAGCGTGAACGAACAGTTCGGCCGGTTGTTCTCCGTCAGCGCCGCTTCCGTCGACCGCCGCTCGGCGTCGAGCAGCTTCGCCAGCGACTGCCCGCACAGGTAATCGAACCCTTCCAGCCCCGGCTTCGCCTTCGGAATCGCGCCTTTGTCTTTCGGCTTGGCTACCGTCCAGAAACTGAAGACCTTATCGTTGGGGCCTTCCATATAAAGCTGAACCTGCGAGTGCTGGTCGGTGGTGCCGAGCGCGGCCACCGGCGTCTGCCCGACGTTGACCACCTTGCCCTTCCGGTTCTTCGCCTTGCCGAGCGATTCGGCCCACAGCTGCCGGAACCAGAACGCCGTGCCCCACAGCCGGTTGGCGTAGGGGAACGCCACCTGGATCGGCTTCTTTTTCTTGGTCATGAGCAGCCAGTGGTAGAGCGCCGCCCGCAGCGGGGTGTTCTCCGCCAGGTCGTTGGACCAGGCCAGCTTGTTCATCGCGGCCGCGCCCTTCAGCAGTTTCACGATGTCGACGCCGATCAGCGCCGCCGGCACCAGCCCTACCGCCGACAGAACGCTGAACCGCCCGCCGACGTTCTCCGGCAGGTGGAAGGTCGGATAGCCCTCGCGCGTCGCCAGGACTTTCAGGTCTCCGCGGCCCTCGCTAGTCACGACGACGATCTTGCCCGCGGCTGCCGCGCCCGCCCCGGCTTCCAGCCAGGCCTTCACGATCAGGAAAGTGGCCACCGTCTCCGCCGTCGCGCCGGACTTGGCGATAACAACCACCAGCGTCCGCTTCGGGTCCATCGAGGCCAGCCCGAGCTGCACCAGATCCGGATCGACATTGTCGAGAATCACCAGCTTCGGCTGCCCCGCCGCCTGCACCGGGTGCGGTCCGCGCAACGCGCAGTCCAGCGCCCAGGCGCCCAGCGCGCTTCCGCCGATGCCCACCAGGCACACATGATCGTAGGTGCCCTTCACCTTCGCGGCGAAGGTCTGAATCTCTTTCACGATCGGCCCGCCGTTGGGCAGGTCCGGAAACCCGACCGCTCCGGAGGCATGCAGCTTCCGGAACCCTTCCAGGGCTTCCAGTGCCTTCGGCGTCGCCGCCGCGATCTCTTCCGGAGTCAGTCCGTGGGCCTCGCCCACCATGTGCGCGCGCAGGTTCGTATCGTCGAAATGGATTGCCACTTCCAGTGTTCCTCCACTTCAGGTTACCGCGCCGGAGTTATTCGGTGGCGACGGGCGTGGGGAAAGTGTGCGAAATGTGGTCCTGCCAGGTGAGGCTCTCTTCGTCCACCAGCGCCCACAGCAGGCCCAGGCCCGCCGGCAACACGCTGAAGAAGGCGCCCAGAATCCGCATGTGCAGCTGCGATTCGGTCGTCGCACGACCGTCGAAATCCACCAGCCGCAGCCCGGCAAACTGCATGCCCGGCGTCTCGCCGCGCACCGCCAGGAACAAGCTCTGGTACAACAGCCCGATGATCGCCGCCGCGGCGCACATCACCGCCGCCGCCAGCGGGTCGGACAGCGCTCCGGCCAGGTCGTCGCAGCCCCAGTAGGCCAGGCCCAGGAACGCCATGATCAGCATCCCGATGAAGGCCAGATCGTACAGTCCGGCCACCAGCCGGTGCGTCACCGAAGCGACCTGGTGTTCACAGTAGATCCGCGCATCGACCGACGTCGCCAGCTTCCGCGCCTGCGGCGCCGCCATCGGCACGAATTCCAGCACACCCTGCTGCGGAAGATAGGAGGCCGACGGCTGCTGGTGCCGCCGCCGCTGCATCACCGGGGTGTTCCGCCGCGCCTTACGCTCGGCTTCCGTCTCGGTCCCGTCGATG
>CAYMTH010000872.1:0-2421 GCA_964393235.1 uncultured Solibacteraceae bacterium
CGCTCCGGCGTGTCGATCTTCCCGTGGAAGTACTTCGACGCCACGATGTTCGTCGCCGTCTGCGACCAGTCGGCGGGGACCTCGACGTCCTTCTGCTCGAACAGGACCGTGCCGTCGCCGTTCGTGATGGAGGCGGTGCGCGCCTCCCAGTGGACGTCCTCGAAGGGGCTCCGGTCTTCCGGCAGTTTCGCCGTGAAGTACCGGGAAAAAGAGAGGGGTGGAGTATGGACTGTGGTAGGCATGAGGGGAGGCAACCTTGGCCAAACCATAGCTCCCCAAATCCTCAGGGTCAACCCCCCTGTTTACATGAAAATCCGACGAAAAATGTCCGGTTTTTACCTTAGGAGCGCGCGTGTTGCGGCGTGCGCGTGCCCTGGTAACGAACGTTCAGGTGCGGCGTTTCGAGGCGTTTTCCGCCCTGTTTACGGGACTGCAGACAGCTTTCCAACGCCCCGCTCACGATGAGCGTCCGCTCGACCGGGTACGGCGCTTTGCCCGTAACAAACATCTCTTCGATCTTGCTGACGAGGCACGCCGAGTAGGTGACGTTCGGCGTCGGAGAGAGGAAGAACTGCGTCGACAGCACGCCGCGCCCCTTCACGCGCGCGGCGAACGTGTAGTCGCGCACGGCGCCGTTGAGCATGAGCAGCGTGGTGCGCAGACCGTCGTTGCGTTCGATGAAATAGGCGGCGGGATTCTTGACCAGCCGCCGCAGTTCGCCGGACCCGAGGAGGTCTTGCGTGCGCGCGTCTTCGAGGGTCAGGCCGAGCGGGGTATCGCTGCGGGAAAGGGCCGAAACGAGCAGTTCGCGGGACCAGCGCTTGTCTTCCCAGACCGCATTTCCGTCGATTAATTGCACGTTTTTGACCCCCGTTTCGCCTCCTTTTCGCCTCTCAATCATGCACTGCATGGCCTCGAGAGCGTGATAATCCATGGGATCGGAGCCGCCGACGCCGACCATGAGCGCGTCCTGGATCTCGCAGCCGAGCGGCAGTTCGAGGTCGGGCAGGCGCCAGGTGACGGGCAGGGAAGAGCCGGCCAGGAACGGAAAGCCGAGCTGCTTCGACTGGTCCACCATCCACTTCGCTTTTTCGAAGCTGTAGGAGAGGTGTTTGTCGTTGTAAACAGGCACGGACCGGCCGTCTTTGCGGAAGACGTCGACGCACTCCTTGAAGAACTCGTAGCGCGGGTAGAGGACCTGGCCGAGATCGTTCTTCGGGTAGTCGCCGTGTTCGCAGATAATGAGGACGGCGTCGACGGCGAGCTTGTCGCCGCCGCAGCGCAGGGCCTCGGCGATGGTCGGGTAGACCTTGAAGCCGAACTCGCGGGCACGTTCCCCGCTCTGGTCGCCTTCGGGCTTCTGGTGCACGTAGAGCGAGACGACTTCGACGTCGCCCTTGTGCCAGGAGCCGTTCAGCGGGTAGCCGATCAGGAAGCGGTCGCCCATGTGCTGGGCGTGCGAGAGGTAGCGGTAGATCGAGGCGATGATGGCAATACGCTTCGGCATCAGCTTCTCCAGAACGTGGAATCGGCGGGCGCGGGGTAGACGATTTTGCCCAGGTGCGGCGTTTCGAGGCGCTTTTCGCCGGCGAAGAGGCTGTCGACGCCGGCGGCGGTGAGGCCGGTGGTGAGCAGCGTGCGCTCGAGCGGGTAGGGCGACTTCTTGTTCAGGAACAGCTTCTCGATGTTGTTGGTGAGCGGCGAGAAGAAGTTGGCGAGCGTGGTGCGGCCGGGCGGCATGGGCAGGTACATCTGCGTGGAGAATGGCTCTTTGCGGCCGTCGATGCGGCAGGCGAAGTTGAAGTCCTCGACGAGGCCGCTGAAGAGGATCATGGTGGATTTCAGGCCGTCGTTGTGTTCGTAGACGTAGGCGACGGGCTGGCGGACCATGCGCTGCATGGACTCGTCGGTGGGGAAATCGTTATTGAACCCGGGGCGCGACGGCTTGAGCGTATGGCTGCGGCAGAGCGCGGCGTTCATGAGGTCGCGCGACCATACGCCGTCCTTCATGGCCTTCCAGAAGTTGTCGCCGCGGTAGGCCTGCACCCACTTCACGCCGGACTCGCCGCCCTTGCGGCGCTCCACCATGCACTGGAGCGTTTCGAGCGCGTGGAAGTCGTAGCTGTCGACGCCGCCGTAGCCCACGCAGACCGCTTCGCGGACGGTGGCGTTGGCGGGCAGTTCGAGGCTGGGGGTACGCCACGTGACCGGCAGGCTGGAGCCGGCCATGAGCGGGAACTTCATGCGAAGGCTGGTGTCGTACATCTCCTTGGCCCAGTCCCAGTTCCAGGAAAGGTGCTTGTCGTTGAAGACCGGGACGGACCGGCCGGAACTCTCGAAGACCTTGACGATCTCCCGGAAGAACTCGTAGCGCGGGTACTTGGTCTGGCGCTTCTCGGTACGCTCGTACTTGCCGTGCTC
>CAYMTH010000873.1:0-2416 GCA_964393235.1 uncultured Solibacteraceae bacterium
CCGCCTGGTGGCCCGTCGCCGACCGCCGCGCCAGGCCCTCCCCCGAATCCATCACCCTCGCCGGCCGCCCGCTCACCGGCCGCCCCCGCGTCGCCGTCGTCTCGCCCTATTTCCCCTGGCCCCTCGGCCACGGCGGCGTCGTGCGCATCTTCCACATGCTCCGCGAAGCCGCCAAAGAGTTCGATCTCTTCCTCTACTGCTTCGCCGAACCCGGCGCCGCCCAAACCCCCGGCCCCCTCCTCGAACTGATCCACCAGGCCGTCCTCTTCGAACTCCCCGAATACCGCGAGCCCCGCTGGTCCTCTCTCCTCCCGCCCGAGGTCCGCGAGTTCCATTCGCCCGCCCTCCACGCCCGCCTCGCCGCCGACAACGCCCAATTCGATTTCCTCCTCGTCCAGGCCGAATACACCCAACTCGCCCCCTACACCGCCGACGTCCTCGTCGAGCACGACGTCACCTTCGACCTCTACCGCCAGCTCTACGCCTCCCGCCGCGGCCTCGCGAACTGGTGGAACTGGTACCGCTGGCATCGTTTTGAAACCCGCGCCGCCCGCCGCGTCCGCGCCGTCGTCGTCATGGCCGAAAAGGACGCCCAAACCCTCGCCGTCCCCCACACCGCCATCCTCCCCAACGGCGTCGACCTCGCCCGCTTCCAACCCACCCCGGAGCCCCCCTCCCCCCGCCTCCTCTTCATCGGCTCCTTCCGTCACTTCCCCAACATCGCCGCCTTCCGCTTCTTCTACGAAGAGGTGTGGCCCGCCGTCCGCGCCGCCGTGCCCGGCGTGCACCTCGAGGTCGTCGCCGGCCCCGACTACCTCCGCTACTGGCCGCAATCTCCCGCCTCCGGAGACGACCTCACCCTCCACGGCTTCGTCGCCGACGTCGTCCCCCTCTACCACCGCGCCACCCTCGTCCTCGCCCCCACCCTCGTCAGCGCCGGAACAAACCTCAAAGTGCTCGAAGCCATGGCCATGGAGCGCGCCGTCGTCGCCACGCCCAGCGGCTGCGCCGGCCTCGGCCTCACGCACGGCGAAAGCGTCTGGATCGCCGCCGATGCCGCCGCCTTCGCCGCCGGCGTCATCGAACTCCTGAACGACCCCGCCCGCCGCGCCGCCCTCGCCCGTGCCGCCCGCCGCATCGCCGAAGCCGAGTTCGACTGGCAGGCCATCGGCCGCCGCCAGGCCGAGCTCTGGAGGAGCCTCTGATTCGCCCTGCCACCCCCGCCGATCTCCCCGCCATCGAGGCCATCCAGCAGTCGTCTCCGGAGGCGGCCCACTGGCCCCCGGCCGACTATCTCGAGCACGACTGCCGCGTCGTCGAAGAGGCCGGCGAAGTCGTCGCCTTCCAGGTGGTCCGCAAGATTTACGAAGGCGAATTCGAGCTCCTGAACATCGCCGTTGCGCCCTCCCACCGGGGCCGCGGCCACGCCCGCGCCCTGCTCGCCGAAATGCCCGCGGGACGCCTGTTTTTAGAGGTGCGCGAGTCGAATCAGGCGGCCCGCGCGCTGTATGAAAGCGTGGGCTTCCGGGTGACGGGAAAGCGCAAGGGATACTACGCTGGCCCCCCCGAGGATGGGATTGTCATGGAGAGTGAAAAGTGATAGGTTCGGGGTGTCCAGCTAAGGACAGACAACTCAGACTACCCACCAAGCCTTTTTAGGCCTAGGCGTGGCAGCCTGCCAAAGGAGATAAACCCCGATGGAGCTCAACACGCAAGAAGAATTGAAGGCGCACCTGATGGCGACTAGCGAGGAGTTTCGCAACCTCGTCGAGCGTCATCACGAGCTCGACCTGAGAGTTGAAGAACTCGAGGCGATGAGCCACCCGAGCGAAGACGAACAGATGGAAGAAGCCCGGTTGAAGAGAGTGAAATTGCATCTCAAAGACCAGATCATGGACCACCTCCACCGTCACGCCACCGCTTCGGTTTCCTAGTCCGCAGGTGCGCAACAGTCGCTAGACTGTTAGAGCCCGGCCCGCCGCAAGGCAGTCCGGGCTCTTCTATTTCCGTCGCACCGCAAAGCCCGCATGCCATCGGACCCATCCACCGGGTCCGGCAACTAGATTCTTTCCCCCGATTCCCCAACGGCAAACGGACCGGAAAACTCCCGTCGCGGGCCCGTCCCGCCCGCAGTGTTCAGGTGGCGGCTCACAGTCCGAAACCCGGCAGAGGAGCGTTGACGCCATCGGCTCTCCTGGCAGGAATAGTTGAGGCGTTTCCCGCCTTTGGGACCTGCGTCACCTTCGGCCCTTCCTCCCCTGCCGATTTCTCCGGAAAGATCACCGCCACCGCACGGCGCCGGAGAAGTCATCGTCAAATAGCCGCCCCTCCGGGTCCCTGGCAGGAAATTTAAAAAAAAGAAAATTCCCTGATCAAAATCGGAGCCCTCAAAGCCCCTATACCACTGGAGGGCGCG
>CAYMTH010000874.1:0-2411 GCA_964393235.1 uncultured Solibacteraceae bacterium
GTGTGGAGAGATGGGGCGGGTTTGTGCGCGGGGACACGCTGAAGCATGTCCCCGACCGGGTGGCGTTGGGGGTGCGGAGTCGATCTAGGGTTGTTTCACCTTGATGAGCACGCCGGGCTGGGACGGGACGCCGCCGGCGATGACCAGCAGCGGGTAATCGCCCGGCTCGATGCCCGGGGGCACGCGGAACTGGCAGCGCATGGTGCCGTGGAACTGGGTTTGCGGCGTCTGGCAGGCGATCAACTCCGCCGTCAGGCCGCCGACGCGGACTTCGACCGGGGCGACGGGGCGGAACTCTTCGCGCTCGGCGACGCGGGCGCCGTCGACGCCGGGCGGGTCGGTCTGGCCGAGACCGGTGAGGTCGATGTTGACGTAGGCGCCGGGGGCGACGGGTTCTTCGAGGCCGAGGGCGAGGCCGCGGCCGGAGCGGTTGACGGTGTAGATGCCGGGGTTGGTGTCGGCGACGCGGAGCTCGAGGTCGCGGCTGGTGAGGGAGTCGACTTCGACGCGGACGCGGGTGGAGGCCCGGCCGGCGAGGGCGAAGGGCGCGGCGACGGTAAGCTGGGTGTCCTGTTTGTCGAGCAGGGTGGCGGCGTTGGCATCGAACCAGACGCGGACGTTATTGCCGGTGAAGCCGCCGTAAAGGGTGACGTGGGCGCCGGGGGCGACGGGGCCGGGCTGGGTGGAGGCGGCGTTGGTCACCGAGAGGATCCACGGGGCTTCGCGGCCGACAGGAGAGCCCTGCGGCGGCACGATGGTGAGCAGCACGGGGACGCGGATGCCGCCGGCTTCGCTTTCGATGGCGATTTCCCCTTCCATGCGGATGACGGCCGTGGTGGCCTGGGGCAGGCGGTCCCGGCGGATGGCGGCCTCGAGACGGGCGGGGGTGCGGCCGGTGGCGGGGGTGACGTTGAGCCATTCGGGCGCGGAGCGGATGGTGTAGTTGGCGGTGGCGTCGGAGTCGAAGCGGGAGAGGTCAAAGAGCTGCGGGGCGACGTCGCGTCCGGATTCGACGAGGTAGACGAGGGCGGCGGGGTTGGCGCGGAGGGCGCCGGGGCCGCCGACGAAGAGAAGTACGGTCACGACGCCGAGTTCCTGGGTGCCGCGGCGGAAGCGGATCTCGCCGCGGTAGTTGCCGGCGCCGAGGAACTGCGGGCTGACGGAGACTTCGAGCTGGGAGGGGGTGGTGCCGGTAGCGCTGGAGAGGTTGATCCAGTTGACGGTCGAGGTGGCTTCCCAGTTCTGGGGGAAGGAGGCCGACGTCAGCAGGAGCGTCTGCGGGGCGGGGACGCTGGAGCCCTGGCGCCAGTCGAAGAAGAGGGTGGAGTTGCTGGGGATGAGGGAGCCGGGGTTGGTGGGGGTGCCGGGCTCGGAGACGTAGAGGGTGACGTTGACCGGGTAGCTGGTTTTGAGGCCGTTGGGGTTGGTGGTCACGATGATGACGGCGCCTTTGTGGGTGCCGGGACCGATCTTGGAAGCGTCGGCGAGGATGTTGAAGTTCGTTGGGGTGCGTGAGTTGGTGGGGGAGGCGGTGAGCCATTCAACGGTGGGGTTGAACTGGACGTCGTAGTTGGGTCCGACGGCGTCGACGTTGATGTTCCAGGCGGTGGTGGGGCTGACAGTGGTGACGTAGCCGACGACGGAATCGGGGCGGACACGGAGGAGGGGATCGCCGGACTGCGGGGAGTTGGCGAGGGTGACGGTGACGGGGACGGTGATGGAGGAGTTGCCGGTGGAGATGGTGAAGGAACCGGAGGTGGTGCCGGCGGGGAGGCCATTGGGGATGACGGTGACGAGGACGTCGGTGGGGGTGGTGCCGGTGATCTGGGAGAGGCTGATCCAGGGGCTGTTGCCGGAGGAGGTCCAGGAGATGGGGCCGGCGGTGTTTTCGACGCGGATGGCCTGGGCGGGTGGGACGGGTCCGTTGACGGTGCCGGTGTAGGCGAGGGTGGAGGGGGCGATGGAGAAGCCGCCGGGGGCGTTGGGGAGGTCGACCTGGAGGTTGACGGCGATGGTGTAGGGGCTGCCGATGGCGGGGACGCCGTTGCGGGAGGCGTTCACCTTGATGGTGCCGAGGTAGGTGCCGGGGGCGAGTCCGACGGGGTTGAAGACGGCGCTTAGGGAGGCGGGGGTGGAGCCGAGCACGGGGGTGAGGGTGAGCCAGTTGCCGCCGATGGGGGTGAGGGTTTCGATGGTGTAGTTGAGGGTGAGGTCGGAGGAGGCGATCTGGATGCCGCGGGTGACCGGCGGGTCGTTCTGGCGCATGCTGAGGCCGATGGAGGAGGTGGAGACGAGGAGGGTGGGGGGCGGCTGGACGATGAGTTCGACGGGGATGCGGGTGGGGGCGGATTCGCCGTCGAGGGGGATGATGTCGATGTAGCCGAGGAACTGGCCGGGGGTGGAGGAGAGGA
>CAYMTH010000875.1:0-2408 GCA_964393235.1 uncultured Solibacteraceae bacterium
GGCGGCGGGCGGCGCGTGGTGGTGCGGTAACGGCCTAGCGGCGGAGGATCGCCTGCGCGGCCGTCGCCGCGGTGTTGATCAGGTCCGTCGAGGCCATCTGCTTCTTCACGACCAGCGAGAAGAGTTGGCCCTTGCGCGCCACGACGAGCTGGCTGAGGCTGGGGATCCAGTACGCCTTCTCGCCGACGTTCGGCACCCACTCGAGCTTCTGCGGGCGGACCTGCAACTGCTGGCCATCCCGATCCACCGTGTAGCCCTTCGTCAGCAACTGGTAGCGCGACTCGAGCTCCTTCAGCGCGTTCGGGAAGGCCTCGATGCGGAGGCTCACCGACTCGTTGGCGCGCGGCGGCAGGCGGCGGCCCGACATCAGCGCCTCGCGGAGCTGGGCCGCCGTCGGGGGCAGGCCCATCCACAGGTAGCTGCAACTGTCGGAACGGACGGCCCGCACGGGGGTTCCGGCGGGCACGGCGAAGATGTCGCGGACGTCCTGCTCGGGCAAGTACGCGCAGGGGTCCGTGGCGTTCAACAGGGCAAGGAGAATCGGGAGGGTCATGCTTTCAAATGCTTGGCGAGGAACGGAATGCCGCCCCCGCCGTGGAAGAAGTGGTCGCCTTCGAAGACCTCCTGCTGAGCGAGGTCGCCGGCGCCGAGGGCGCTGTAAACCTGCTTCACCTTGGCGAAGGCCTCTTTGCTGGCTTCGATGGGGAAGATCGGATCCTTCGTGCCGCTCTCGACGTACAGGGGGCGGGGCGCGATGAGGCTGGCCACGTCGTAGTTCTCGCACCAGTTCAGGATCCCGGGCACATAGTTATCGATGCAGTGGGACATGGCCACGATGGAATCTTTGAAGGTGTTCAGGTAGCCGGAGATCATGGCGGCCTTGATGCGCGGCTCGAGGGCGGCGGTGAACGAGGTCACCGTGCCGCCGCCGGAGATGCCCATGAGGCCGACGCGGGCGGCGTCGAGTTCCTTGCGGGTTTCGATCCAATCGATCGTGCGGACGACGTCCCAGGCGCGCCAGGCGATCATGGTTTCGCCGAGCAGGAGCGCGGCGCCGGCGGTTGGCTGGCAGGCCGAGTTGCCGAGGCCGCGTTTGGAGGACCGGGCGTCGCGGCGGCAGCCGAAGGCCATCGGCTCGATGGCGACGGCGGCCATGCCGGCTTCGACGACCTGCAGGGCGAAGTCGTGCTGGTAGCCGGCCTTGTCGGTGCGGTCGCGGCCCTTGTCGTCGATGCCGACGATGTCGTCGACGCCGCGGCCGTGGCCGGGCACGCAGATCATGGTGGCGAGGGGGCCCTTGGCGTCCTTGGGCGTGAGCAGGTAGCCGAGCAGGGCGACGCCGGGGCGGGTCTCGATGATGAACTTCTCGCGCCGGTAGCCGGGGAAGTCGCGGGTCTCGAGGACGGTCGGGTTGAGAGGGGTCTTTTCTTTGGGGAAGCCGCCGATCAGGTCGAGGACCTTGGCGCGGAGCTTCTTCTGCCAGGCCTCGGTGGCGCGCTTGTTGCCGGGCTTATAGGTAAGCGCGAGCGGGGCGCCGGCGTGGCGGGTCAGGGTCCAGGCCACGGGGTCGAAGGCGGTGGGGTTGACCTTGGCGGTGAGGCCGTCGAGGGCGCCGGTGTAGGGGGTCTCGGCGGCGGGGGAGGCCGCGGCCCCGGAAAGGGCCGCGGCGGCGATGCCGAACTGGCGGCGGTTGAGCTTGGGCATGATCAGTCTTCCTTTTTGTGCTTGTCCTGGATTTTATCCACAAGCGCGGTCGGCGGGTTAACCAGGAGGGCGATGATGACGACGAAGATCGCGGCGAAGACCATGCCGCCGACGATTAACCAGTCCAACGCGGGTAGAAAGATCATGCTTCCAGTGTAGCGGGGCGTGTCCGGCTACAGCTTTAGTTCCCAGCCCCGGCGGAACTCGGGGCGGAGGAACTTGTTGGCGGCCTCGGAGTTGGTGAAGCGCATGGCCTTCGAGTCCCACATGAGCTTGCCGGGGACGCGGAAGGCGATGACGCCGAGCAGGACCCATTCGGTGTAGGGGACCGAGATCGAGAAGTCGGAGCAGGACGTCTCGCCGCCCTTGCAGGCGCGGACCCAGTCCATCATGTGGCCGGGGGAACGGGTGAGGAGCTGGGAGGGAAGGGTGTAGTCCTTCCAGCGGGCCTCGGGGAGGAGCTTGACGCCTTCGCCGCGTTCGACGGTCGAAAGGAGGCCTTTCGAGCCGACGAAGACAGCGCCGTTGCCGGTGAGGACGCCGGGCTTGGGTTGCGGGCGGGGGCCCTGGTCGCCGTAGACCTTGACGCCGGGGCCACCGGCGCCCATGCGGGGGGCGTTGGGGTCGGAGGCGCGGGCGGCGAAGGCGCGGCGGGCGGCGGCTTCGGCGGCGGCCATGCGGGCGGGGCCGCCGCGGCCCTTTTC
>CAYMTH010000876.1:0-2407 GCA_964393235.1 uncultured Solibacteraceae bacterium
GTACGGCCCGCCCTGAGACGTTGTTGTCGTTTCGGCGTTGGCGAGGTTTTCGGTGAGGACTTCGGCGCGGCGCCGCTGGGCCTCGAGGCCCGACGCGCTGACGGAGAGAAGGTGGAACAGACTCATCACCCACGTCCTTCCTGCAGCGCCGAGCGCACGGCCCGGAACTGCCCCTTTGCCATCATGCTAACCAGTTGAAAACGCAGGACGTTTTCCGCCAGCAGGCGGGTCTCCCGTTCCAGGCTCACGTTGTTGCCGTCGTTGCGGGTTTCCAGCCCTTCGGGCTCGACCACCGCCGGCTGTTCCCCGCGCGCGAGCCGCTGAAATTCCTGCTGAAAATCGATGTCCCGGGTCGTGTATCCCGGGGTCTCCGCGTTAGCCAGATTGGACGCGACCAGCTTTTGCCGCTTGCTGAGCAGGTCCAAATAATGCTCGTGTTTCGAAGCAATTCGGTCCAACATGCCCTTGTTTGAGCATGTCGGGGGCCAAACCCCGCGCGAGCCTAGGGACGCTCGGCGACCACAAGGTGCGACGCCCGCCGCCCGATCCCGTAGCCGATCGAAAAGCCCATCGGACGCGCCGCCCCGGGTTCATCGAACGCAGCCCGCAGATCCGGCTGGAACAGCCCGCGGAACGGCGGGTCCGGCCGCGTATAATCCCCGTAAAGCCGCACCTTCCATCCCTGCTTCCGGAAAACTCCGAACCGCACGCCGGTGTCATCCTGCACGACCTGCCGCGAGTTCTCGACGATATAGTCCCGCAGGCGCGCGAACCCGGCGTTGTGCAGCAGGAACGATGCGCTCTTGATCAGCGTCTCCGGCTGGCCGAACTGTTTCACAAACGTGAGAAACGACGGATTTTTGTCGAGCCCGCTGCCGAGGTCCAGACGGAAGTAGTACAGCTTCCGTGTCTGCCGCTCGCCGTCGCGGTGGAACAGGACTTCGAGCCCGTCCGGCTGCGGCCCCATCTTCGCCTGCGCCTCCGGCAGGTCGATCAGCTTCCCGGCCTCCGCGATACCCACATTCCGGACATTCTCGATCGTGTTCCCGGTCCGCGCCAGCAGCATCAGAATCACCGGAAGCACGCCATCGACCAACTGCCCGCGCAACTGCCGCGACATCTGCGCCGTGATGAAAAAGCTCCGCTCGAACAGCGACGCGCTGCCCTGCCGCACCCCGTCAAGCTGCGCCTCCAGGTTCTCTTCCTGGAACCCCGACGGCGGCGTCACCGAGCCCGGCCGTTCCAATCCCGCCAGCACGTACACGTTCCCGTTCGGGTAAAATCCCTGCACGTAGATCACGTCCGGGCCTGAAAACGGATAGAAGACGAAACCGCTCCGCGCCCCCGCACCGCCGAGTTCCTTTTGCTGGAACTCCCGCACGGGCGCCAACCGCCGCTTCTCGGCGCGCTCCCAGGCCGTGTTCATGCCGGCCGAGTACTCGTGCCACGCCGCGGTCTTTTCGAGCGCCGCGTAGCCGCTTCCCGGCTTCGACGGGAGGCCGGCCAGAAAGCGGGCCGCGTCGTCGAACGCGCGGTTCCCCGTGGGGACCGCCGGGCCTGTGTCGCCGTCGGCGACGGCCTTTGTGCAACCGGTAAATACGGGGACTAGAGTGAAAAGGAAAAGGACGGGAACCGCGAATCTATGAGCGAACGTACAGCCTCCGGAACAAATTTCATGATAACGTAGCGCGGCGCTGCGTTACCGGCGCCACGGCGGATTGGCCGCTTCGATCCGCCGCGCCACCGGGCAGTCCGGGTGGTGCGCGCCGGGCAGATACCCGGTCGAAAGCAGGAACTCGCCCACGATTTCGCCGCCCGTGAACCGGAAGGTTTTCTTGAACAGCTTCACCCATTCCGCTTTCGGCAACGGATGGTGCCGGTCTAGCCAGGCGCGGAACGAGCCGTGCTCCGCCTGGATCGCCTGGATCCGGCGGGCGTTCTCGATGGCGGCTTCCACCTTCAGCCGGTTACGGATGATCCCGGCGTCCCCGAGCAGCCGCTCGACGTCGGCCGCGCCGAACGCCGCCACCGCGTCGATCCGGAAGCCGGCGTAGGCCGCGCGGAACCCGGCTCGCTTGCGCAGGATGGTCGCCCAGCTCAGGCCCGCCTGGTTGATCTCGAGAATCAGCCGTTCGAACAGCGCATCGTCGGACTCGATCGGGAACCCGTACTCGTCGTCGTGGTACGGGCCGTGCAGCGGATCGTTCGCCGCCACGTAGCAATAGGTTCCAGGGGGCACCACAGGCATAAGCCCGAATTTTACCCCGGAACGGTTGACGGCAGGGGGCGGAATTCCATACTGTCAGGGACCTATGCGACTTTTGCTAGGCACGAAAAAGGGAGCTTTTATCCTCTCCTCCGATCCCGCCCGCCGCAACTGGACACTTGGACCGCCGATCCTGTTCGG
>CAYMTH010000877.1:0-2406 GCA_964393235.1 uncultured Solibacteraceae bacterium
AGTTCCTGCTGTCCGACGGGGCCGCCTACATTATTGGCCAGACCATCGAGATCAACGGCGGGATGTACATGGTCTAGTAGAAGAGCTTTACGCGGTAGAGGCCGGGGCCTCCGGCGCCCGGCTTCACCGACCCGATGACCGGGTTGTTGCCGAGATAAATGGCGCAACAGGGCTTATTGTTGTTCGTGCAGCTGTTGGCCTCGAGCAGAAAGCGGCCGAACCCGACGACGAGGGCGGGTTCCTGGCCGTTGTTGATCGGGGCGATCAACAAGCGGCGTCCGTTGCCGTTGTAGGCAATGTCGTTGGTACTCGTCAGGTCGGTGTCCTGGTTGAAGCGTTCTTCGAGCGCCGGGCCGACATGCTTGTTGCCGTTGACGTGATCGATGGCGCTGCCGATCGAGATCGGGGTCGTATAGAAGCTGCTGTTTACGATAGCGTCAAAGAGCCCGGAGTTCCCGTTTCCCTGGCCGACGTCAATGTAGCCGCGGTCGCTCGACCCGCCGCCCGGATTGAACGTCTGGTCGCCCGGACACCGGCCGCCGGTCTTGTTGCGCTGGCCCGGGGGCGCCCACTTGAGCGTGTACCGCTGTCCGATGGTGAAGCCGAAGTGGGGATCGGTCGGCACCTGCGCGTCTGGGGAGAACGGCGCGGCGCCGGGCCCGAGGTTGTTGTCGAGTCCCTGGCCGGCGACGGCGACCGCCATTACGGTGTGGCTCGACGGAACCCCGTACACGACGCGCAGAAAGTAGATGGGAACCGGGCCGCTGACGCTGACCCGCACAAACCGGTGACCGGCCGCGGTCGCGGGGTTTGCCGAGAAGGTGCCGTTCGGCGCGGTGGCAAAGGTCACTTCAGGGGCCGGCACGGATGCTGAATGGAAGATCCAGCGATTGCGGGTGCTGCTTGTGCCCGGCCCGTTGGTGGCCGCGGTGGCGGCCTCCGCCAGTCCGGTGAGCGTGCCGTCGAGCTCAAATGCCGCGCTGAGCGCGGCAGTATCGGCAAAGTTCTGAAGTTCGGATTTGGCCACATAGATGCGACCGAGATCGACGGCGAGGCCGGCGGCGGCCACCAGCATCGGCAGGAAGAGGGCCATCGTCAGCAGGGAGAAGCCCCGCCGTCGGCGGTTCGGAGGACGTTTTGCTTTTCCGGGCAGCATATTCACCTTAATTCGTGGCTCCCATCGATTCGGCGGTGAACACGACGCGGAACGGCTTCAGTGTCCACTGGCCGGGCAGCATCGGGATGAAGAGGCTGATGGGGTAGTTCGAGATGCCGACTTCGATCTGGTCGGTATCGGTACCCTGATTGAACCGGTTCACCGAGATCATCGCTGGCGTAAGGCCAAGCAGGCCGGCGCCGGTCTGGCCTCCGGTTGGCGCGGAGGGGGAATTGTAGACGATCCAGTTCTTGATCGTCGCCGGGTCGTAGGTCGAAACGGCCGCGTAACGCGCTCCGGCCCGTGCCCGCTCCGTGAAGAACTGCAGCAGCAGCATGTAGCGGCCCAGTTCCAGAATCAGGAGCAGGCTTGAGATGAACACGATGGCGACGAGAGCGCCCTCCACCATGGCCTGCCCGCGCTGCCAGCGCCGGCGGAGCGGTGTTGCCTGCCGGATCATGATCCACCTCCATACGGCTGGTACCGTCCGGCGTAACGCGTGGTCAATTGCGGTTTGTTGGTCAGTGTCGTCTTCCAGAACACGCCGTCGAGCGGAAAGCTGGTCACTTTCACCGTGATGTTGCGCGGGACGCCCGAACTGTCTGATTCGATCGCCACATCGATGTTCCCGGCCGCGAGCCCCGGAACCAGCGGCGTGCCCGTGCCGTCGGGGTTGCCGTAAACGGCCTGATTCTTCACGCGGGCGATGTAGGTCGACGGCGCGGCCGGTATTCCATCCCGTCCGGCAAAACGGGACGCGTTACTGATAGCGACCTGGAGGCGGTTATAGGTATAGAGCGCCTGCCCGAGACCGTAGACGCTGGTCAAGAGGCCCCAGATGAGGGCAAAACTGACCGCGAACTCCAGAGTGAAGTTGCCGCTCTGTCGCGCGCTCCGGGACCGGCGCGCGCTGCGGATTCCCGTTTTCGAGAGGATTGGTCTGGTAGGTGCTATTTCGGGCAGCATAGAATCAGGCTTCTAGTTGTGGATCCGGACTCCGGCGTCCTGAGGCTATCTTCGAACAAGCGGAAACGGGGCGCAATTGACTGAATTCCCTAGTAACTTGTTGTGTCCGGTACCGTTCCCCGGTCCTGTGGTACTAAAACCGGAATGGCGATGGGATATTCCGGCGGCGGCATTGCTAAGGTGTCGGAAGG
Source organism: uncultured Solibacteraceae bacterium (assembly GCA_964393235.1). GTDB lineage: Bacteria > Acidobacteriota > Terriglobia > Bryobacterales > Bryobacteraceae. The sequence goes on from CAYMTH010000877.1 coordinate 2,314, forward strand.
GGTGCAATAAGGTGATTGTCTGATTGGACATTTTGTCCGGTGACAGTACCTTGTTACTAGGCCAAATTTTGAAGGCTAGCCATGTGGGAATTT
>CAYMTH010000878.1:0-2405 GCA_964393235.1 uncultured Solibacteraceae bacterium
CTCCGCCATGGACCTGCTGATGCAATATGACTGGCCCGGCAACGTCCGCGAACTCGAAAACGCCGTCGAGCGCGCTCTCGTCGTAAGCCGCGGCCCCGTGCTCGACGAGTCAGCCTTCTCCTTCCTCGCCCGCCGCCCGGCCGCCGCGGCCGCCGCCGCCAATGGCGCCGCCACGCTCGAAGACGTCGAAAAGGCCCACATCGCCCACATCTGGTCCCAGTGCGACGGCAACCACTCCAAGGCCGCGCGCATCCTCGGCATCGACCGCACCACCCTCTATGCCAAGATGAAGCGCTACCAGATCTCGTGATCAAGATCGTCGGCATCGGCGGCGTCGCGGTCGGCGCGCTTGACGCGCTCGCGGCCTCGCTTGCCCGCGAACTCCGCGACTCCTGCCGCGTCCGCACCGGCTCCGTCGACCCCGCCTTCGCCTTCGACGCCGTCCGCGGCCAATATCACTCCACCGCCCTCCTCCGCCACCTCGCCTCCATCGCCGGCGAGGACCGCCTCCTCGGCGTCGCCGCCGTCGATCTCTACGTCCCCATCTTCACCTTCGTCTACGGCGAAGCCCAGCTCGGCGGCCCCGCCGCGCTCGTCTCCACCTGCCGCCTCCGCCAGGAGTTCTACGGCGACCCGCCGGACGCCGCCCTCGCCGCCGAACGCCTGGTCAAGGAAGCGCTCCACGAGCTCGGCCACACCTACGGCCTCCGCCACTGCCATGATTGGAACTGCCCGATGGCGGCTTCGACCGCCATCGAGCGTCTCGACGTCAAAGGCGCTTCCTACTGCCGCGCCTGCCGCGCCGCCCTACGGGCGAACAGCCACGGTGACCTCCGGTGAACTCGACGCCGCGCCGATCTGCACCACCACCGGCTGCGCGCCGCCTTCCAGCCCTTCGGGCACCTTCACGTTGATCTGGAAGACGCCGGCCACGAGCCCCTGCGCCGCCCCCGCGTACAGCACCTCTGCTTCCTTGCCGCCGATGCGCACCGTCACCGGTTGCCGCGGCTTGGGATAGGCGCTCAGCGCGAGCTGCCCGTCCTGGCCCGCCGGATCCGTCATGCCCTCGCCCGTTCCGTAGAGGATCACGATCGACCCCGGTGCCGTCGGATTCTGCCCCGTGTTCAACGAATTGTCTTCGTTCAAAATCGCTCCCGGCCCCTTGCCGCTGCTATTGGCCGTGAACAATCCGGGCTGCGTCTCGGCCACCCGCAGCGTCACCGCGTTCGACCGCACGCCTCGATACTCCACCTGCATGGAAGTCGTCGCCTTCCCGGCCACGCCGTACGGGACGATCGCGCTCAACTGCGCCGCCGACACGTACACCAACGGCGCCGCCGTGCCGTCGAACAGCACCCGCGTATCGGCCAGCGTCGACGCCAGCGCGCCCGCCGGCGTCACCTGCGCCGTCGTCAACTGCGTCGGACCCAGCCCCGTGCCGAAAACCGTTACAAGCAGGCCCGGCGAAACCGCGCCGCCCTGGAACGTCGCCGCGCTCACCACGCCGTTCTCCGGCACCGTGCCGCCCGCCGAGGTCAGCGTCAGCGCCACCGCTACCACCGTCCGCGTCCCCAGTCGCGTGTTGTTCACCGCCAGCGTGCCTTCGTAGCTGCCCGCCGCCAGGTTGGCCGTGTTCACCGCCACGTCGATCGTCGCGTTCCCGGTGCCCGTCCGCGGCGTTGCCGACAGCCAGTTGCCGCCGGAAATCGTCGTTGCGTCGATAGTCCATTCCGGCACGCCCGCCGTCGCGCGAATCGTGAACTGCTGCCGCGCCGGCGTCGTGCCCGCCGTCCCGCTGAACGTCAGCCGCGTCGTCGAAACCGTGAACGGATTCGCCGCCGCCGAGCTGTCGATGATGGCCAGAAATGCATCCGTGTTCCCGCCGCCGTGCGTCTTCTGCACCGCGTTGGTCGTCGTCGCCAGGCTCGTCGAAATCGCCGAGCCCGCAATCGCCACCCGCCCCGTCGCGTCCACTGCCATCGAATAGCCCATGTCGTCGGACACCCCGCCGAAGTAGGTGAACATCTGCACCGCGTCCAGCGCGTTGTTCAGCTTCAGCAGGTAAGCGTCCCGCCCCCCGCCGATCTGCGGTTGCACCGCGTCCACCGCCGTGATCCCGCTCGACGCCGTCGTACCGACCACATAGATCGCACCCGTCCGGTCCATCGCCGTCCGGAACGGCTCGTCCTCGCGGTTGCCGCCAAACAGCGTCGAGGCCATCAGGTTCGACGCCGTCGAATCGAACTTCGCCACGAACGTGTCCGTCGGCCCCTGCAGCTCCTTCTTGATCGCGTTCGTCGTCGTGCGGAAGTCGCTTGATGCGGTAATGCCGGCAAGCAACATACTGTCCGGCGCGTCGATGTTGATCCCGTATCCAACTTCGAGGCCGCTCCCGCCGAAAAAGG
>CAYMTH010000879.1:0-694 GCA_964393235.1 uncultured Solibacteraceae bacterium
CTGGAGAAAGAGGGTTATGTCTTCACCGGATCCCAGACCGGCAAGGGCGCCGTCGAACTGTGCCGCCGCGAGCGCCCGGACCTGATCATTCTCGACATCATGCTCCCGGACTCCGACGGCCTGGAGATCTGTCGCACCATCCGTTCCCATCCCGATCTCTCCAGTGTCCCGGTGATCTTTCTGACGGCCCGCGCCACGGAGACCGACCGCATCGTCGGCCTCGAGCTGGGCGCGAACGATTACATCGTGAAGCCCTTCTTCGTCCGTGAGCTGATCGCGCGCATTAAGATCCAGTTCCGCGGCCAATCCGCCCCTGTGCGTACGCTGAAGGCCGGCGCCCTCGAACTCGACCGGACGTCGTGCCGCGTATTGTTGAACAACGAGGAACTCACCCTCACCGCCACCGAATTCCGTCTCCTGGAATTCCTCATGTCCCGCCCCGGAGTAGTCTTCAGCCGCGAGCAGCTGTTGAACGCGGTCTGGGGTCACGACCGGGCGGTGACCGACCGCACGGTGGATGTCTATATACTCCGTCTACGCCAGAAGATCGAACCCGACACGACGAACCCGACCTACGTCCGTTCGGTACGCGGATTCGGCTACTCGTTCAACGAAAACCCCGTCCCCAGGCCCGCCCTGCGCGGTCGCCTTACCCCCGCCGCTCCCCCGGTCGCTCGCCTTGCGTTGTGGCCTG
>CAYMTH010000879.1:704-2405 GCA_964393235.1 uncultured Solibacteraceae bacterium
GACCTCGGGGACTGTCACCCAGCCAGCAACGCCCAAGTCGGTGGCTGTCCCCAAGCCCAACACCCTCCCCTCACCCCCAATTGTTAACCGCTCGTTAAACCACCGTAAAGCCGGTTAAAGCTCGCCCCCCACCCGCAACCTTCCCCCGCCCGCCCGTGTCTATCCCCCCGTAGGCCAACAAACAAAATGAACATCCAGACCACCAAAACCGCCGTCAGCCGCCGCAATTTCCTCACCGCCATGGGCGCCGCCGGCCTCTTCTTCACCGAAAAAGGCCTCTTCGCCCAGACCCTCACCCTCACCCCGTCCACTACCGAAGGGCCCTACTACCCCGACACCCTCCCCCTCGACCGCGACAACGATCTCCTCGTCGTCAACAACAACATCACCCCCGCCGTCGGCACCGTCGCCTGGCTCAGCGGCCGCATCCTCGACCGCAACGGAAGCCCCGTCCGCAACGCCGTCATGGAGATCTGGCAGGCCGACAACTACGGCTCCTACATCCACTCCCGCGGCGTCCAGAACGGACAGCGCGACGGCAACTTCCAGGGCTATGGAACGTTTGAAACCGCCTCCGACGGCCGCTACCTCTTCCGCACCATCAAGCCCGGCCTCTACACCGGCCGCGTCCGCCACGTCCACGCCAAAATCACACTCCCCGGCGGTCGCTCCCTCACCACCCAGCTCCACATCGAAGGCGAAACCTCCGCCAACGACAACGTCCTGTCCTCCATCCGCGACGCCGCCCAGCTCGCCTCCGTCATCCGCCCCTGGACCGTCATCCCCGGCTCCCCCATCGGCGCCCTCGCCGCCAATTGGGACGTCGTCATGGACTTCACCCCCTCCGACAACACCGCCCAGTCCAAACCGACCATCTACTCCACCGGCGGCGTCACCTCAGGCGCCTCCTTCCGCCGCGGCGCCTCGTCGTCGTCCTGGATCACCATCTCCGGCAACGGCCTCGCCGCCACCACCCGCACCTGGAACGCCGCCGACTTCACCGCCCCGGACAAGCTCCCCGAATCCCTCGACGGCGTCTCCGTCCGCATCAACAACCAGCCCGCCGCCGTCTACTACGTCAGCCCCACCCAGCTGAACGTCCTCGCCCCGGAATCGACCGTCGAGGGCAACGTCCAGGTCACCGTCACCAACGCAAGCGGCGCCTCCGACCCCGTCACCGTCCCCCTCACGCGCCTTATGCCCGCCTTCTTCCAGGCTGCGGACGAATACATCTCCGCCGTCCACGCCGACGGCGCCCTCGTGGGACCGGACAACCCCGCCCGCCCCGGCGAAACCATCCAGCTCTACGGCACCGGCTTCCAGTCCGCGTCCTCCCCCACCGTCCGCATCGACGCCGCCGACGCCGAGGTCGCCTGGGCCGGCCTCTCCTCCCCCGGCGTCTACCAGATCAACGTCAAGGTCCCCGCCGGCCTCGCCAAGGGGGACTACCCCGTCACCGCCTCCATCGACGGCGTCCGGACCCTCAAGTTCGTCAAACTCCCCGTCGCCGGCTAACCGGCTACCGCCGCCGCAGGGGGCCGGCCGACCGCGTCTGGTCCCACCACGGCTCGCCCTGCGGCTGGTAGTCGCCCAGCTTGTCCCAGCTCTCGCGCGTCCGCCCGTTCGTGTCGTAGATCACGTAGCCGTCCTTGATCGTCAACTCGTTCGACAGCTTCTTGGCGCCCTTCAGCCCCGCGCCCC
>CAYMTH010000880.1:0-2403 GCA_964393235.1 uncultured Solibacteraceae bacterium
CATTCGGCTGCCGCGATCGCTCGAAGGGGCGGGCGCGGTGGATTTCGCAGTGACGGTGGAGGGACGGACGTCGAACCCAGTCACGATCCGGATCCGGTGAACAACATGAAAGTACTTTCCATTCTTCGTACAGTGGCGTTTGTGGGCGTGGTCGTGGTCCTGGTGACGGCGACGGCGCGGCGGGGCGGGGCGAATCCGATCCTGGCGCGGTGGCGGGCGGACGCGAACTATTACTACCTGGAGTCGAACGGGATGCCGACGCACAAGATGATGGTCGGAATCACGGCGTGGCAGCAGCAGGTGCCGCTGCCGCAGGACTTCAGCGGCGGCAACGCGTTCCGGATTCCGCGGAATCCGGTGTTCGCCGACAAGCCGGTGCTGGCGAAGAACGCGCTGTTCAGCGGGGCGATCGCGGTGGCGGTGAACGGGATTCCGATCTTCAATCCGATCAAGAACGACGGGGTGACGGACACGTTTCTGGCCGGGGAACTCGACGAGTACGGCGGGCACTGCGGGCGGGCCGACGACTACCATTACCATGTGGCGCCGCTCCACCTGGTGGATACGGTGGGGGCGGCGAATCCGATCGGCTACGCGCTGGACGGATTTCCGCTGTATGGGCTGGCGGAGATCGACGGGACGGCGGTGACGGGGTTGGACGAGTACAACGGACACTCCTACAAGGGCGGGCCGTACCACTATCACGCGACGAAGGCGTATCCTTACGTTAACGGCGGACTGCGCGGGGTGGTGGAGGTACGGAACGACGCGATCTACCCGCAGCCTTTGACGACGCCGGTGCGGCCGGCGGGAGAGCCGCTGCGCGGGGCGCGGATCGTGGGTTTCACGTGGCCGGGGCCGAACCGGTACTCGCTGGAGTATACGCTGAACGGCGAGCGGTATTTTCTAAACTACTCGCTGGGGGAGACGAGCCATACGTTCGAATTCGTGGATCCGGCGGGGCGCGCGACGACGCAAACCTATAACCGTCCGGCGCCGTGGCCGAGCCTGTATTCGACGAACGGCAGCGGGCTGGCGACCGGCTACGTGACGCGGGTGAGCGGCGGGCAGCAGACGACGGAGCAGTTCGTGAGATTGAACGCGGGGCAGGCGGCGGCGCAGGCGATTGACCTCGGCGGGGCATCGGACCGGGTGTTCCTGATTCTGTACGGGAGCAACCTGGGGGCGGCGGCGAACGGAACGGCGACTGTGGGCGGCGTGAGCGCGCCGCTGCTTTACGCGGCGCCGCTGTCGCCCTACAACGGGGTGGCGCAGTACAACATCGAGATCCCGCGGACGCTGGCGGGGGCGGGGAAGGTGGACGTGGCGGTGACGGTGAACAACCGGACCTCCAACACGGTCAACGTGACGATCCGATGAGGGGGCTCCTGTTTGCGGCGGCGTTGACGCTGGCGGCGCAGGGGCCGGGGGCGTGGACCATTCAGCGGCTTCCCGACACGGGGCAGACGCGGCGATACGCGACGGCGGACGGCGACGATTCGACAGTGACGATGTATCCGCCACGGTTTGCTGTGACCGGGGAGGGGGTGGCGACGGACCTGGTGACGGGGCTGCAATGGCAGCGCGAAGACGGGGGCGAGATGAAGTGGGCGGACGCGGCCGGGTATTGCCGCGCGCTGGGGCTGGGCGGATTGACCGGCTGGCGCGTGCCCGAGCCGCTGGAGCTGTTTACGATCCTGAATCACGGGTTCACGCAGCCGGCGCTGGACCCGGCTGTCTTTGCGCGGACGGGGGCGGAGTACTGGTGGGCGGCGTCGGCGCGGGCGGACAACGCGGGGCTGGCGTGGGCGGCGAACGCCGGCGGGGGCATCGGGGCGCATCCGGTGACGGAGACGGTGAGCGCCGGGGGGAGCAAGCGGTTCCATACGCGGTGCGTTCGGACGGTGGCCGAGGGGCGCGGCGTGGCGGCGCCGTTTACGGACAATGGAGACGGGACGGTGTCGGACAACAGGACGGGGTTGATGTGGCAGAAGAACGAAGGGGCGGCGGCGGTGACGTGGGAAGAGGGATTGACCTACGCGAAGGGGCTGCGGCTGGGCGGGTACGAGGACTGGCGGGTGCCGAACATTAAAGAACTGCGGTCGCTGCACAGCGACGGGGCGGTGCGGCCGTCGATTGCGACGGGCTATTTTCCGGACACGGCGCAGGCGCCGTACTGGTCGTCGACGACGCAGATGGGGCAGAACGGCGTGACCGCGTGGACGCTGGACTTCACGTTCGGCGTGGTGAGTTACAACGCGAAGACCGAGCGGCGGCACCTGCGGGCGGTGCGGGGCGGGGATGGGCCGCGGATCGCATTCGGGGGCGTCCGGAATGCTGCGAGCTACTGGAATGGGCCTTTGGCGGCGGGGGAGATCGTGGCGGGTTTCGGCAGTTAGGTCT
>CAYMTH010000881.1:0-2395 GCA_964393235.1 uncultured Solibacteraceae bacterium
CCACATACTCCCGCGACTGCCCGCCCAGCAACTGGTACACCGGCACGCCCAGCGCCTTGCCCTTCATGTCCCACAGCGCCACGTCCAGCGCCCCCAGGGCGTGCGTTTTCTCGCGCCCCGCCGGGTAGAAGTAGGAGCGGTACATCATCTGCCACAGCCGGTCGGTGCGGAACGGATCCTCCCCGATCAGCAGCCCCGCGCACTGTTCCATCGTGTTGTCGGACCCGCCCTCGCCCACGCCGATAAGGCCGTTCTCCGCCTCGACGATCACGACGTTCGTGCTCTGGTTAAACAGCGGCTGCCGCGTGTTCGGCCGCCCCGCCGCGTCCGTCGGCGTCTTGTAGTAGCGGATTCTCTTGATCTTCGTCTTCGGCAGCCCCGCGGCGTCGGCCCGGTCGGCCAGCCCGGCCGCGCCCGCGGCCCCCGCGATGGCCTGGAAAAATGCTCGGCGTTTCATACTCCGGCATCATATCAAGTCCCCGCATTTCTCCTGATCAATTCCCCGCCCCCGTTCCGCACCGTAAGCCAGGAGGAAACATGTTCCAAAAGCTCTTACTCGCCACCACCTTCGCCGCCGCCCTCGGCGCCGCGCCCATCACCATCACCGAACCGCCCGACTTCCCCGGCGCCGCCGGCCCCGTCTACAACCTCGGCGCCGGCGTCAACACCATCTCCGGCTCCGTCTCCGGCTGCCCCAACTGCGGCGGCGACTACCAGGACAACTTCACCGTCGTCCTCCCGTCGGGCTTCACGCTCAGCTCCGGCTTCTTCTCGGCGACGTACGACTCCGGCGGCGGCTCCAACCCGCAGCTCGCCTGCGCCTCCGGTCACGGTTGCTACGGCTCCGGCCTCGGCAGCGGCATCAGTTCCGGCAACTTCACGAACGGCCAGTACATCATCACCGTGACCTCGCCCTGGTCCACCCTGAGCGTCGAAACGCCGGGCTCGAGCAGCTACACGCTCTCTTTCACCGTCGCCGGCGACGGCCCCTCCCGCTCCGAAGTCCCCGAGCCCTCCACCTGGGCCCTCCTCGGCGCCGGCCTCACCGCCATCGGTCTCCTCCGCCGCCGCCACCAATAAAAAATCGGCGGTCCGTCGAAGGACCGCCCGAAAGCACACGGGTTCGCCGGGTGGGGTCTTGTGAACAGTTGGGCGCTTTGAGGATACTCGGATAGCGAATGCCCGATGCCCTCCCCAATCCGCAAAACACCGGCGAACTGATTCTGTACCAGACCGGCGACGGGCAAACCCGTCTGCAGGTACGCCTCGCGGATGGCAGCGTGTGGCTGTCCCTGAACCAGTTGGCAGATCTGTTCCAGCGGGACAAGTCTGTCATCTCCCGGCACATCCGCAACATCTTCCAGGAAGCGGAATTGGACCCGGCGCGAACTGTTGCAAAATTTGCAACAGTTCAACCCGAGGGCACCCGGCGGGTTCAGCGCGCGATCGAATACTATCGCCTCGAGGTCATCCTCGCGGTGGGCTACCGGGTGAACTCCCCTCGAGGCACCCAGTTCCGTCAATGGGCCACCGCGCGATTGGAAGAGTATGTCGTCAAGGGCTTCACCATGGACGACGAGCGGCTGAAACAGCGCGAGAGTGGCGATTACTTCGATGAACTCCTCGTTCGCATCCGCGACATTCGCTCCTCCGAGCGGGTTTTTTGGCGCAAAGTGCTCGATATCTACGCTACGAGCATCGACTACGATCCTCGCACCGAAGCCTCACAACGCTTCTTCCAGATCGTACAGAACAAGATGCACTGGGCCGCGCACAGTCAGACCGCCGCCGAAGTCATCGCGCGCCGGGCCGATGCGGCGCAACCGAACATGGGCCTGACGAACTGGTCCGGCGCGAACACAGGCAGTCCGGTAAGACGAACGGACGTCGCCATCGCAAAAAACTATCTGAATCAGGAGGAGATCGAAACACTCAACCTGATCGTGTCCGCCTACCTGGATTTCGCCGAACTCCAAGCCCGCAATCGCAAGCCGATGGCTATGCGGGATTGGATCGCAAAACTCGACGACTTCCTGCGCATCAGCGACCGCGAACTGCTCACCCACGCCGGATCGATCTCCCATGAAGCCGCCGTCTCCCTCGCACTGCAGGAATTCGAAAAATATCGGGCCTTGGAAGACCGGAAGCCCAAACCCGTCGACGCCCACTTCGAGGAAGCGATTGACAAGGCCCGTCAGGTCGCCGGGAAGACGGCCAGCAAGACACGGCGGAAGTAGTCCGGCCCGGCCAAAAGCAAATCCCGGAGTCTCCTCTCTGGGAGCCCTCCGGGATTTGAAATCCTGTTCGATGGAAAACAGAATCGAATTCGGTTGGTGGCCAGGGAGGGAATTGAACCCCCGACACGCGGATTTTCAGTCCGCTGCTCTACCAACTG
>CAYMTH010000882.1:0-2393 GCA_964393235.1 uncultured Solibacteraceae bacterium
GCGAACAGCGCCGGGCCGGTGATCGTGTTGCGTCCGGCATTGCCGTACCGGTTCGCCGGGGGCAGCGTGAACGCCGCCAGGTTGAAGAAGCCGCCACCCGCGTCCACTGGCAGCCCGGTGGCTTCGGCGCGGCCGGCGCCGATCACGCCCGTCCCGGTCGCGTCGCTGCGGTTGCCCAGGACGCGGGCAGTGAGCGGTGTTCCGCTGCGGAACGTGGTTCCGCCCATGAGCGTCCAGCCACGGCCGAGCGCGGCGAGCAGGCCGCGCGAGCGGTCGCGGATGGGCGACGCCAGCATGAAGGTCGCGTTGAGGGTGTGGGAGGCGTTGAAGCTCGACAGCCCGCGCTCGGCGCGCAGGTTGCTATCGTCCTGGGCGACGGTGCCGCCGGCGCCGCCGATCGAGCTTGCGTTGTCGATCGACTTGCCGAACGTATAGAAAACATTGCCCGAAAGGCCGCGGGCGAAGCGCCGGGTGAAGCGCGCCTGCACGGCGTGGTAGATCGAGTTGCCCTCGGCGCTGTCGAAGGTGAAGCCGACGGCGTTGCCGATGCGGCGGCGGTCCTCGGCGGTGAGCTGCGAACCGGGGGCGGCGCGGTTGGGGGCGCGCTGCATGTCGAGCCGGGTTCCTTTGGTGCCCAGGATCCCGACGTCGATGATGTACGCCCGGCCGAACTCTTTGACAACATTCAGGTTCCAGGTCTGGGCGTAGCCGACGAGATAGGACCGGTCGACGGCGAAGGTGTTGGTGATCTGCTGCGAGGGCGTGACGGCGAAACCGTTCTGCAGGGTCAGGCGGCGGGAGGCGGTCGAGTTGACAGTGCCGGTCTGGGCGAACGGGGGCTGGGAGGCCAGGCGCGTGGCGAAATTCTGGTACACGCTGCCGTTGTAGTACCAGCCGTAGCCGGCGCGGACCGTGATCCTCTTCTTGTCCGACGCCTTCCAGGCGAGGCCGAGGCGCGGCGAAAGGTTGTTGCGGTCGGCGTCGACGAGGGCGTCCGGGAAGGCCCCGCCCCAGGGGCCCGTCCCCCCGGGGAGCACGACGGCCGCGCCGGTGAAGCCGGGGGCGATGTCGAGGTTGGCTAGTCGGCCGTAGCGTTCGGCGACGGGCCCGAACAGTTCGTAGCGGAGGCCGAGGGACAGGGAGAAGTTGCGGGTGAGTCGCCAGTCGTCCTGGGCGAAGGCGTTGTAGTTCCAGGCGCGGAAGTAGTTCGAGGAGGACCCGAAGCGGATGGAGGAGGACTGGGGGAGGCCGAGGAGGAAGTCGGCGTAGTCGAAGCCGGAGGCGGAGGTGGGGGAGCCGCTGGCGTCGACGAAGGAGGTGGCGAGGCCGGAGAAGGTAAACGTCCCTCGGGCGTTCTGCTCGGTGCGGAGATTCAGGCGGAGGCGGGTGAGGTCGGCGCCGGTGGAGATGTTGTGCTTGCCGCGGACGAAGTTCCAGCCGCCGGAGAGGTTCATCTGCAGGTCGCGGCGGGAGGAGGGGACGCCGTCGCGGAGGGCGCCGAAGTTGGTGAAATTCAAGTTGGGCGGGCCCCAGTTGATGGGGTCCCGGGAGGAGCCCTGGATGCCGAGTTCCGCGGCGACGTTTCGGCGGTTGGCGAAGAAGGGGATGGCCTCGTTGACGTTGCGGTTGAAGCGGGTGCGGATGTTCTGAATGACGCGGGGGCTGAGGTTGCGGGTCCAGCCGAGTTCGGCGGTCCAGCCGTGGCCGTTCGATTCGTCGAGGAACCCGAAGAGCTGGGCCTGGCGGCCGTCGCGGTTCTGCCAGGAGACGTTCGAGCTGAGGCGATCCTTCTTCGTTACCGGCCGGGAGTAGCGGACGGAGAGGTTCTGGCCGTTCTGGGGGACGCCGGTGACGAACTGGTAGTTCTGCACGGGGACGGCGAGGTTGGGCGCCGGGATGAGTTCGGCGAGGCCGGCGGCGGCGCGGTCGATGCGGGCGGCGGGGAGGGCGTTGCCGGGGAAGGGGAGGCGGCTGAGCGGGTCGAAGATGGTGACGGGCCCGGAGGTGACCGACCGGGAGAAGTCGCCGGCGCGTTCGAGGACGGTGGGCACGGTGGCGACGCCGTTGAAGGCGCGCTTCTCTTTGCGGTAGTCGTAGCTCAGCGAGAACATCGACCCTTCGCCGAGCTTGGGCAGTTGGCCGCCGATCTGGCTGGAAAATCGATAGGACGACTGGTCCGGCTTATCGTATTGCAGGCCGGTGAGGGAGAAGGGGCGGGCGTTCCAGTCGGCGTTGCGGGCCTGGACGGAGAGCATGCCGCGGATGGAATCGCGGGTACGGCGGCCGCGGCGGTTGCCGATGGTTCCGTTGGCGCGGGCGCGGCGGATGCGTTCCATCATCTCCGGGGAGAGGCGCCGGCCGCCCGGGCCCATGCCGGGGCCGCCGCCGGGACC
>CAYMTH010000883.1:0-2391 GCA_964393235.1 uncultured Solibacteraceae bacterium
GATGTTAGCGGGGAAAGAGGAGGCGGCGAAGCCGGCGAAATTGGCATCGGCGTCGGCGGTGGTGGCCCCGGTGGGTCTGTGGCGGCGGACGGGAGACGGCGTGTGGACGCGCGTGCCGGCGGGCGCGGCGGTGGAGCGGACAGACGTCGTGGTGGTGCGGTTCACGGCGAGCGTGGCGGGCCCTGTGGTGTTGTCCGACGAGCGCGGCCGCGAATTGGCCCGGCGGGAGGCGCGGGGAGGGGAAGAGGTCGAACTGCCGGTGCCGGCGGAAGTGCTGCAGCGGGCGGCGGGCGGACCGGTGACGCTGACGGTGGGATCGGCGCGGGTGGTCATCCGCGTACGGTAACTACCAGAAAAATCCTAGGAGCCTGGCTCCCAGGAATTTTCTGAAAGGGTTTGGACGGAGGCGTGATTTCCGGGGTGAAGGAGATCGCACTATGACCAAATCTATTCTCTTGGCGGCCCTGGGACTCGCCGCCGTTTCCGCCAGCAGCACGCCGGGCGGTATGCTCGCCCGCATCGATAAAGACGGGCAGATGGACACGCCCTGCCCGCTGGAACACACCGCCGTCAGCGCCGAGGTGCAGGGGCCCGTCGCCCGCGTGCGCGTACGGCAGATCTTCCGCAATCCGACCGGGGACCCGCTCGAGGCGATCTACACGTTTCCCCTGGCGGCCAGCGGCGCCGTCGATGCGATGACTATCCGCATCGGGGATCGCGTCGTCAAGGGATCCATTAAGCGGAAGGAAGAGGCCCGGGCGATCTACGACGCCGCGCGGCGGCAGGGGAAACTCGCCGGGCTGCTCGACCAGAGCCGGCCGAATGTGTTCGTGCAGTCGGTCGCCAACATTCCGCCGAACGCCAAGGTCGAGGTCGAGATTCAATACGTCGAATCGTTGACCTACGAGGCCGGCCGGTATGAGTTCGTATTCCCGATGACCGTGGGCCCGCGGTACTCGCCGAAACACGACCCGGGCGCGTTCCGGAATCCGCCGTACAAGCGCGGCGGACACGACCTGTCGCTAACCGTGAAGATCGACGCCGGGCTGCCGGTGGAACTGGTCGAATCGACGACACACGAGATCGTCATCGAAAACCGCACCTTCGTGAAGCTGCGGAACATGAACGAGATTCCGAATAAAGACTTCATCCTCCGCTGGGATGTGGCCGGGCGGAAGGTGACGGACGCGCTGCTGACCCACCGCGGCGCCGACGGCAAGGGCTACTTCTCCTATGTGCTGGCGCCGCCGGAACAGCCCGCCCGCGAGGACATCACGCCGAAGGAACTCGTCTTCGTTATCGACACCTCCGGCTCCATGCACGGCTTCCCGCTCGACAAAGCCAAAGAGGCCATGATGGCCGCGATCGACGGGTTGAACCCGCGCGACCGGTTCAACCTGATCACCTTCGCCGGCGACACGCACGTGCTGTTTCCGCAGCCGGTGGCGGCGACGGCGGAGAACATCGCCGACGCGAAGCGGTTCCTGGCCGGGCGGCGCAGCGGCGGCGGCACCGAGATGATGAAGGCGATCCGGGCGTCGCTGGCGCCGTCGGAATCGCGGGACCACGTGCGCGTCGTCTGCTTCATGACCGACGGCTACGTGGGCAACGAGGCCGAGATCATCGCCGAGATCCGGAAGCATCCGGGGGCGCGCGTTTTCAGCTTCGGCATCGGCAGCTCGGTGAACCGGCACCTGCTGGACCAGATGGCGCGGCAGGGGCGCGGGGAGGTGGAGTACGTCGGGCTGCAGGATGATGGCTCGGCCGCGGCGAAGCGGTTCCACACGCGGGTGCAGTCGCCGCTGCTCACCGACATTCAGCTGACGTTCAACGGCGTCGCCGTGGAGGAGATCTACCCGCGGCGGATTCCGGACCTGTTCAGCGCGAAGCCGGTGGTGGTGACGGGCCGGTATACGAATCCCGGGCGCGGCACGGTGAAGATCACGGGCCGGATGGGCGGGCAGCCGTTCGAGCGGACCGTGCCGGTGGAACTGGCGGCGTCGATGCAGCGCGACGGGATCCGTTCGCTGTGGGCGCGCACGAAGGTCGGCGATTTGATGGTCGAGGGCGAATCGCAGCACCGGGAAACGATCACGGCGCTGGGGCTGGAGTACGCAATTATGACTCCGTTCACCTCCTTCGTCGCGGTGGAGCACAAGACGATCAGCGAGGCCGGAAGGCTGAAGACGATCGAAGTGCCGGTGGAGGTGCCGGAGGGCGTGGACGCGCGAATGTCGGGGGCGGAGTCCGCGATGAAGCTGATGGCGATGGCGCCGGCGCCGCTGATGCGTGAGGAACGGAAGCGCGATGAGCCGGCGGCGACGCAGAAGCTGGCTCCGGAGCTGCGGGCGAAGATGGGGTCCGCGGAGAAGGTCGGCGTGCGGATCTACC
>CAYMTH010000884.1:0-1662 GCA_964393235.1 uncultured Solibacteraceae bacterium
GCTGCGGCTGGCTGACGACGGGGAATTGCTGGTGGGCGGGCCGACGCTGGCGATGGGTTATTTCAACGACCCGAAGGCGACGGCGGAGACGTTCCGCGACGGGTGGCTGTACACGGGCGACATCGCCGAGATTGCCGACGACGGGTACGTGTCGATCACGGGGCGGAAGAAGGAGATCATCGTTTCCTCGAACGGGAAGAAGGTCTATCCGGCGCGGGTCGAGGAGCTGTTCAAGACCGAGCCGATCCTGAGCCACATGGTGCTGGCGGGCGAGAAGCAGCCGTTCATTTCGGCGCTGTTCACGCTGAATCCGCCGGCGGTCGAGATGCTGGAGGGGATGAAGGGCAAGACGCTCGAGGAGATGGCGGCGGCGCCGGTGGTGCAGGCATTGGTGAAGAAAGCCGTGCGGCAGGCGAACACGCAACTCGCGGTCTACGAGCAGGTAAAGAAGTTCCGCATTCTGGCGGCCGAGTTCACGATCGACGGCGGAGAACTGACGCCGACGATGAAGGTGCGCAAGGCGAAGGTGCTGGAGAAGTACGCCTCGACGGTGGCCGAGATGTACGCGGCTACGGACGATCTACTGTAATCCGGCGGGCGTCGCCGCCGGCGTGTTCGATGCGGATGATCCAGCGGTCGGCGGGGAGGAGCGGGGCGAATTTTTCGCCCCATTCGATGAGGACGCGGGCCGGCGAGTCGAAGATGTCCTCGAGGCCGAGGGAGTAGAACTCGGCCGGGGATTCGAGACGGTAGAGGTCGATGTGGTAGACGGTGACGGGTTCGCCGTACTCGTGGATGAGCGTGAAGGTGGGGCTGGAGACCTCTTCGGGCTCGGCGGCGCCCCAGGCGGCGACGAGGGATTTTGACAGCGTCGTCTTGCCGGCGCCGAGGTTGCCGGTGAGTTGGATGACGGCGGGGGCGGGGATCATCGCGGCGATTTCGCGCGCGACGGCGGCGGTTTCGTCGGGGCTGGCGGAGTGGAACTCACGCATGGGCGGCTCGGAGGGCGGCGGGCAGGAAGCGGAGCAGGTCGGTGGCGATGACGGGCAGTTCGCCGAGTTCGGCGGCGGCGAGTTCGCCGGCCTTGCCGTGGAGCCAGGCGGCGGCGATGGTGGCGTCGTTCAGGCGGGAGGGGTGCTGGGCGGCGAGGCCGGCGATGAGGCCGGTGAGGATGTCACCGGAGCCGGCGGTGGCCATGGCGGGCGTGCCGGTGGGGTTGATCCAGCATTCGCCGGTTGGGTCGGCGATGACGGTGCGCTGGCCTTTGAGCAGGAGAGTCACGCCGAAGTGGCGGGCGAGGTCGCGGGCGTCGGCGAGGCGGTTGGCGGTGGGCCGGCCCTGGAGGCGGGCCATTTCGCCGGGGGGCGGCGTGAGGATGCGGGGGCCGGCGGCGCCCGGCCGCTCGACGCCGGCGAGGGCATTGAGAGCGTCGGCGTCGAGAACGATGGGGAGGCGCGATTCGGCGGTGAGCCTGCGGACGAGGGTGACGGTCTCCGGCGCCGTGCCGAGGCCGGGGCCGAGCGCGATGACGGTCTTGCCGGCGAGGAGCGGGTCGAGGTCCTGGTCGGCGATGGCGCCGCCTTCGGTTTCGCGCAGCGGAGCCGTCATCAACTCGGGCGCGTGCGCGGAGATGGAGGCGATGGCCGAAGCGGCGCTGGCTAC
>CAYMTH010000884.1:1672-2389 GCA_964393235.1 uncultured Solibacteraceae bacterium
AGCGCGGCGATGCCGGCCATGGCGGCGGCGCCGGGCTTGGACCGCTCGCCGGCGATGACCAGCACGTGTCCATAACTGCCTTTGTGGCCCGCGCGGGCGCGGGGTTCGAGGAGGTCGGCGAACAGCGCGGGTTCGATCAGATTGCGCGGGATCGATTCGAGCAGCGTGTCGGGCGAGCCGATGCGGCCGACGTAGAGTTTGCCGGTGCGGTCGCAGTTCGGGGCGAGGGCGTGGCAGAGCTTGGGCGCGGTGAAGGTGACGGCAAAATCGGCGCGGGATACAGGCGTGCCGGAGTCGCCGGAATCGGAGGCCATTCCGGAGGGGAGGTCGACGGCGCAGACGCGCGCGCCGGGGAAATCGAAGGACAGTTCGATGATCAGTTCGGCGGCGCGGCCGCGGGCGTTGCCCTCGATGCCGGTGCCGAGCAGCGCGTCGACGATAAGGGTGGCGGCGCGCGCCTCATCGGGCACGTGGTCGTGAATCGCCTCGAAGCCGGCGGCGCGGAGCATGGCGTAGTTCCGGGCGGCGTCGCCGCTGAGTTCTGACGGGGTACAGGCCAGCACGACGTCGAGCGACGCGGGGCGGAAGCGCACGTGGAGCAGGCGGGCTATCGCGAGCCCGTCCCCGCCGTTATTGCCCTTGCCGCAGAAGACGAGGATGCGCTGGTCCTTGAGCGACGGGCACTCCTGCTCGAGGACCTCGACCACGCGGTGCGCC
>CAYMTH010000885.1:0-2377 GCA_964393235.1 uncultured Solibacteraceae bacterium
GGGGTGGGGGGGGGGGGGGGGGGGGCGGGAGTGGGGGGTGGGCGGGGGGGGGGGGGGGGGTGTGGGGGTGTGGGGGATGGCCCCGCCGGCGGCCTGCGACGCGCCGAATCCGGGGGCGCGGATGGTGGGGTTCACGGTGAAAGTGGCGGCGGGCGCGGAGGCGCGGGTGCGGGTGGTGCTGGGCGGGAAGGAAGCGGGGAAGGGCGCGCCGTTGGGGGCGTGGTGAGCCCCCGCGCGGAGTATGCAGCCCCCCTGCTTACTGGACTTCGGTGACCTGGCCGGGGTTGACGTTGACGCCAGTGACGACGCGGCGATCGGCGCCTTTCTCGATGATGAGAGCGTATTCGCCGGGCGGGAGATCGACGGCGCCATAGAAGCCGGAGCCGTCGGTGCGGGTGGTTTTGACGAGCTCGCCGGCGGAGTTGTAGAGATAGACGGCGGCTGAGTCGAAGGGGGTGGTGCCCATGAGGTGGCCCTTGGAGGGGTTGGTTTTCCAGGGGAGGCGGGGGAGGATGGCGGGTTCGGCGAAGACCGAGCCGGTGAGGGCGCGGGCGAAGGCGTCGAAGCCCTGGGAGGGGGCGGAATCGGGGTTGGCGAGGGCGTAGAGGCTGACGCCGGTGGGGGTGGTCTCGAGGGAGCGGCGGATCTGGCTGAGGGTGTCGTCGATGGGGTTGAGGTAGATGCCGAGACCGGTGAGGGCGGCGCGGTTGTACTGATGGTTGCGGGTGAAGGCGTTCCACTGATCGAACCACTGGGCCTGCTGGGGGACGTTGTCGCGCTTGTAGTTCATGGGGATGGCGAGGTCGATGATGCCCTCTTCGAGCCAGGCGCGCCAGTCCTGATAGACGCGCCAGTAGGCTTCGGAAGAAGTCCAGGCGGCGGTGGAGGCGGGACCGCCGCCGTAGACGATGAGGGCGGCGGAGACGACGATGCGGGGGCGGACGGCGACGGCGTTGAGGTAGATGCGGCGGACGACGTTGGTGACCTGGTCCCGGCGCCACTGGGCCCAGAGGGGGTCACCGGGGGCGGGGGGCGGTTCGTCGTGGGAGATGCCGTGGAACTCCTGGAAGCGCCAGACGGAGACGGCGTTATAGCCGATATTGGCGCCGGTGGCGGGTGTCTGGCCGGTGGCGGCGAATTCGGGGAAGCGGATGCGGTCGAGGTGGATGCCGTCGATGTCGTAGTTCCTGACGAGGTGGGTGGTGACTTCGGCGGCGTGGGCGGCGGCGTTGGGGTGGCCGAAGTCGAGCCAGAACTCGGCGCCGAAGCGGTGGCCCTGGAAGGTGATGCCGGCGGTGCCGTCGGGGAGGAGGGAGCGGGTGAGCCAGGTGTCGGCGTTGGGTTCGATGCGGCCGGTGGCGGGGTTGAAGCCGGAGTGGCGGTTGAAGACGTGGAGGGGAGAGGCGGGTGGACCGAGTGTGGCGGAGGCGGGGAAGGTGGGGTTTTTGTTCCAGATGGCGCCGAGGATGACGAAGGCGTGGACTTCGATGTTGGCGGCGTGGGCGGTTTGGATGAGGTCGTAGAGGGGGTCGAAGGCGGGGGCGATGGGGAGGAAATCGGGGGCGGGTTCGACGGAGTTGACGTACCAGGCGTCGCCGCGGCGGCGGACCTGGACGAAGAGGGCGTTGGTGTTGGCGGCGCGGGCGCGGTTGACGACGGCTTCGATGTCGGCGTGGTTGTTGAGGGGGGTATTGAAGGTATCGACCCAAAAGGCGCGATACTCGACGCGGGCGGCGAGGCCGGCGGCCGCGGTGAGGAGGAGGGCGAGGAGGAGGCGCATGGCGAACTATACGAGGGTAACGTATGGTTCGCGCGCGGGGAAATTACTTTTGCGGCTTTTCGCGCTTGACGTTTTTGGGGAGCGTCAACTGGACGTCGGTGTCCTTGAGCAGGGGGTTGATCTTGACGTCGGAGTAGGTGGAAAGCGTGTAGTCGCCGGAGGGCTGGAGGAACTTCTGCTGGATGGGGTTGCCGTCGTTGAGGGGGATCCAGATTTCGACGAGCTTGAGGTGTTCCTTGACGCTATCGAGCTTGGGGCGGAGTTCGATGCGGGTGGTGGGGCGGCCGTCGATGTTCTCCTGGCCGGTGACCACCATGTCGTAGCTCTTGGTGATGTCGCGGACCGGGGTGCCGAAGCCGAGCAGGAGGAACTGGTCGATGAGGCGGCCGTACTGGGAGAGATCGTATTCCTGGACGGTGTTGATCTTGGGGAGGAAGATCTCGTACTTCTTGCGGGTGAGGGCGATGGAGCGCGGGTCCGGCTTCTCCATTTCCATACGGACGCGCACGTCGCCGACCTTCACCTTCTTGATCATGAACGTGCCGGTCTCCGAGGAGGTGTCCTTGATGACGGCGGTGAACGACACCTTCTTCACCT
>CAYMTH010000886.1:0-2368 GCA_964393235.1 uncultured Solibacteraceae bacterium
AGCAACCGCCTGGCGCAAGCTCTCCACCGATGGTGTCGCCGAATGGGTCACCGAACTCGACGGCGAAATCGAATCCCGCCTCTCCTCCGCCCTCCGCGCGGCCTTCCCCGATGCCGGTATCGTCGGCGAGGAACTCAGTCCCCACCCCGCCGCACTCGACGCCGAACATTGCTTCGTCATCGACCCCATTGACGGCACGCGCGAACTCCTCGCGGGCCATGACGGCTACTCGATCTCCGTCGCCCTCCTCCACCGTCGCCGCCCCGTCCTCGGCCTGCTCGATTTCCCCGCGCGCGGCCGTCGCTTCATCGCCAGCCGCGGCGCGCCGACGCGCTGCAACGGCCATCTCGTCGCCGTATCCCGTCCCGCTCCCGGCCCCTGCCGCATTGCCGTCAGCCCCGCCCAGGTGCAAAGCCCCCGCTGGGCCGCCCTGGCCGCCGCCTGCGGTGACATCGACTGCGTCCCCTCCGGCGCGCTCGGCTCGAAACTGGCGCTGGTCGCCGCCGGTGAGTTCGATGCCGCGTTCTTCATGGATTGGGAAGGCAGCCGCGCGCCGGTATGGGATTTCGCCGCGGCCGGCCTCGTCCTCGCCGGCGCGGGCGGCCGGTTCACGACCCTGGACGGCGCCTCGCTCTGTGAAGAACTCCCCGGCGTGCAGCGCGGCGGCTGGCTCGCCTCCAACTCGGCCTGTCACGATTCGCTCTTGCGCCTGCTCCGCCGTCACCGCATCGCTGCGTGAATCCCGGCCCGGCCGGAAAAAACCATTGTCCGGTCACCCGGGGGGGAAGGGAACTGCCTCGACCCCAACGGCGGTATCGTAAGGGGAATGAAGGCTTTCCCATTCGCGGCTCTTCTGGCCCTCTGCGCCGCCGCCGCCGAACCCTCCGTCTCGCTCAAGCACTTCCGTGGCGGCGTCTATCTCGCCATCGACACCTTCTACGTGCAGGAGAACTCGGTCGTCTACGTCGGCCCCGAACACGTCACCGTCGTCGGCGCCACCTGGACCCCCGAAACCGCCCGCCTCCTCGTCAACGAAATCCGCAAAGTTACCCCGAAGCCCATCCGCGAAGTGATCGTGCCCGACTACCACGCCGACCGCTCCGGCGGCGCCCCTTTCTTCCGTTCCATCGGCGCGAAGATCGTCTCCCGTCGCCAAACCGCGGACCTGCTCAAAGACCGCTGGGACCGCCACATGGCCGAACTCCAAAAGGTGTACTCCGGCTACCCCGCCATCCCCCTGACCCTCCCCGACGCCGTCCACGACGGCAACTACGAGCTCCAAGGCGGCCGCGTGCGCGCCATCTACACCGGCCCCGCCCACACCCCCGACGGCGTCTTCGTCTACTTCCCCGCGGAACGCGTCCTCTACGGCAACTGCATCCTCAAGGAACACCTCGGCAACCTCGACTCGGCCGACGTCGCCGCATACCCCAAAACCCTGCTCAAGCTGAAAGCGATGAATCTCGACTACACCAACATCATCGCCGGGCACTTCTCCCCCGTCCACGGCCCCGACCTGCTCGACCGCTTCCTCAAGCTCCTCGACTTCCACCGCCGGCAAGTGCGCTAGCCGCCGCGCCCCGCCCCTTCGCCGCCCGAATAATCGCCATATACCGCTCGAGAAAAACCTCCGGCGCGAACCCCCGCAAATTCGCCTCCACCGGCCTCTCCCCGCCCAGCATCCCCGCCAACTCCTCCGGCGAATCAAACACCCGCGCCCCGCCCGTCTCCGCCGCCAGCCCCGGCAGCGCCCCGTACCGCGAAACGTACACCGGCGTCCCCTGTTGCAACGACTCCAGCACCACCAGTCCGAACGTCTCGTGGCACACCGACGGCACGATCGTCGCCCGCGCCCGCCGGTACAGCGCCGGCAACTCGGCGAACGGCACCCGCCCCAGAAACTCGATGTTCTCCGCTCCCGCCGCCATCGCCCGCAAATCCATCTCCGCCTCGCCCACCCCCGCAATCTTCAGCCGCAGCCCGTTCTTCCGGAACAGCGGCAGAATCGTGTGAATTCCCTTCGCCCGCTCCAGCCTCGCCACCACCAGGTAGTAATCTTCCCGATCAACCGCCGCCGCCGGCCGCGCGTTCACGAAGTTCGGCAGCACCTGGACCCGCAGCTCCGGCAGATACTCCTGCACCTTCTGCCGCACGAATTCGCTCGGCGCCAGAAACTGATCGATGTGCTCCAGCCCCCGATTGACCAGCCCCCCCTTCCGCCACAACTGCGGCGGCCGCCCCCGCTGCACCGTGCAACGGTAACAGGTGCGCTGCGTGCAAACCCCCTCCCCGTTCCGGACCAACACATGTGACGCGCAGATCAGCCAGTATTCGTGCAGCGTCATCAGCCGCAGCCCGCTCCCCCACC
>CAYMTH010000887.1:0-2051 GCA_964393235.1 uncultured Solibacteraceae bacterium
GATGCGGAAGATGTTTCCGACGGCGAAGGAGCACATGCTGGTGGTGGCGGCGAAACCGGGGCGGGTGCCGGCGGCGACCGACGAGGTGCGGGCGCTGCTGCGGATGGAGCGGCGGGTGCCGCTGGCGAAGCCGGACAATTTCAGCGTTTCGACGGCGGAGCAGATGGTGGAGCAGTTCCGGGGGGTGGTGTCGATGGTGGCGATCGTGATGGTGGTGTTGAGCTCGATCGGGCTGCTGGTGGGCGGGATCGGGGTAATGAACATCATGCTCGTGTCGGTGACGGAGCGGACGAAGGAGATCGGGACGCGGAAGGCGCTGGGGGCGCGGCGGCGGGACATTATTGTGCAGTTTTTGACGGAGGCGGTGGTGCTGACGCTGGTGGGAGGATTCCTGGGGATCGGGCTGGGGTGGATGATCTCGCAGGCGGCGGGGTTGGTGTTCCCGGATCTGCCGACGGCGGTGCCGTTGTGGGCGGTGTCGGCGGGGGTGATCGTTTCGGTGGGGGTGGGGCTGTTTTTCGGGATCTGGCCGGCGAACAAGGCGGCGCGGTTGGACCCGGTGGAGGCGCTGCGGTACGAGTAGGGAGCCTAGGCGGGTTGGAGGCGCGTGGGGGCGTCCCAGATCATCGTCAGGCGCTTTTCGGGCGTGAAGGCCGGCCAGGGGAGCGTGCCCGTCTTCGCGAAGCCGGACCAGGCGGCGCCCATCTGGCGCGATAACGCCAGGGCTTCTGGCGTCGCTCCGGAGTAGCGCGGCAACAGGTCGGCGTTGTCGAAGGTGAAGGCGATGTCGCTTGAGTGGAACGTCCCGGGACGGCCGTCGAGCACCGGGGTGCGCCAGGCGTAGATATAGTTCCAGACGGGGGCGATTTTCGATTGGCGCTCGGCCTGGGTGAGGGCGTTGCGGCGGACCTGGTCGGCGGAGATGGCGCCCCAGAGGCCGAACGGCGTCTCCTTGGGGAAAGCCCGGCGGAGGGCGGCGATGCGGTCGGCGGGCGCCTTGGCGGCGAGGTCGGCTTCGGTGAACGTCGCGGCGGCGGGGTTGTCGACGGCGTTGACGAACTCGTTCAGGCAGGAGCCGACGAGAAGGGGGACGGGGCAGGTGGCGGCTGGGTCGAAGGGGTGGCCTGGAATGACGTCGCCGTCGATGGTCGGGGCCCAGTTGCGGCCGGCGGCCGCCGCGGCGCCGGCGAGGGCGGAGGCGGGGAGGGTGTGGAGTTTGTCGAGATTCGATTTCGTCACGCCGAGGTGGGCGAGGGCGGCGGCGGTGAGTTTGGCGCTGACTTCGGGTTCCCCCGCGCGGAGGACGGAGCCGCTCATGACGCCAGCGCGGTGGAAGAGACCCTTCGCGGCGGGCATGCCCATGAGATGGCCGACCTTGCCGCCGCCACCGGACTGGCCGAAGATGAGGACGCGGTTCGGGTCGCCGCCGAACGCGGCGATATTGTCGCGCACCCATTGGAGGACGGCGACGTTGTCGAGCATGGAGACGTTGGTGGAGTACTTGTAGCGCTCGCCGCCGATGCCGGCGAGGTTGAGGAAGCCGAAGAGGTTGAGGCGGTGGTTGTGGGTGACCACGACGACGTCGTGGCGGCGGGCGAGGTTTTCGCCGTCGTAGGAGAGCAGGTCGTTGCCGGAGCCGCCGAAGAAGCCGCCGCCGTGCATGAAGACCATGACGGCGCGTTTGCCGGTGTTCGACGGCGTCCAGACGTTGAGGCGGAGACAGTCCTCGCCGCGCTGCCAGCCGCCGGTGCGGTAGAGCAGGAAGTTGTCCTCGTCGGCGCGGGCGGAGTTGTCGCCGTTTTCGTTGACGCCGAGGCTGGACGGGCAGGCCGGGCCGTAGGTGAGGCAGGAGCGGACGCCGGCCCAGGGCGCGGGCTTCTGTGGCGGCTGGAAGCGGTTCTGGCCGCCGGTGGGGGCGCCGTAGGGGATGCCGCGGAAGATGTGGACGCCGCGGTGGGAGAAGCCGCGGATCTTGCCGGCGGTGGTTTCGACGGGCTTCGTGGGCAGGACGGCGGCGGCGGACAGCAGGAAGTGGCGACGGTTCATTGGGG
>CAYMTH010000887.1:2061-2361 GCA_964393235.1 uncultured Solibacteraceae bacterium
ATCTCGCGGTCGGGGTTGTCGACGGTGGAACTGCGCGGGCTGTCGAAGAGGCGGGTGGTGCGTTTGGCGGTGGTGTAGGCGGGCCAGTTCGGGCGGCCGTGGCGGGCGAAGGCGGTCCAGTTCGCGGCGAGATCGCGGGAGACGGGTTCGGATTCGGGGAAGCGGACGAGACGGAGGACGAGGGGGAGTTCGGCGGTGTGGAAGGCGCGGATCCTGCCGTCGACGAGCGGGGTGTCCCAAACGAAGTGGTACATCCAGACGGGGGCGCGGTTATGCTGGAGCTGGAGTTCGGCCTGGCGG
>CAYMTH010000888.1:0-585 GCA_964393235.1 uncultured Solibacteraceae bacterium
GACCTGGTGAGCGACTTCCTGCACGAATCGCTGGCCGACCACGACTTCCAGTCGCAGGCCTACCGGGTCTATACGACCCTCGATCCCGAGTTGCAGCAGGACGCCGTCGAGGCGGTCCGGGCCGGGATGGCGGAAGTCGACAAGCTGCTCGAAAAGCGGAAGAAGCAGAATCCGGGCGGGGCGCAGGTCTCGCTCATCGCCATGGACCCGGTGAGCGGGGAGATCCGCGCGCTGGTGGGCGGCCGGAACTACGGGCTCTCGCAGTTGAACCGCGCGGTGGCGAAGCGGCAGCCGGGGTCGAGCTTCAAGCCGTTTGTCTACGCGACGGCGCTCAATTCGGCCATCGAAGGCGGCTCGACGGTGTATACGCCGATGTCGACCGTGGTGGACGAACCGACCTCGTTCTGGTTCGACGGCAAGCCCTACGAGCCGAACAACCACGGGGATCACTATTACGGGACGGTCTCGCTGCGGACGGCGCTGGCGAAGTCGCTGAACATCCCGGCGGTGAAGATCGCCGAGGCGGTCGGCTACGGAGAAGTGGTGAAGCTGGCGCGGTCGGCGGGGATGAACATGCAGATCCGG
>CAYMTH010000888.1:600-1007 GCA_964393235.1 uncultured Solibacteraceae bacterium
TGGATGGAAGGGGGGCATTGGTACCGCTTCGCGGGTGGCGGGCGGGTATACGGTCTTCGCCAACAAGGGGTTGTTCAGCAAACCGAACTGGGTTCGTTCCGTGCGGGATTCGGCCGGCGCGGAGATCTTCTCGCACAAGCCGGTGCGCCGCCAGGTGCTCGATTCGCGGATCGCCTACCTGATCACCAACATGATGGAAGAGGTGGTGAGTTCGGGGACTGGCGCCGGGGTCCGCTCGCGCGGGTTCGTCTACCCGGCGGCGGGAAAGACGGGCACGTCGCACGACGGGTGGTTCGCGGGGTACACGTCGAAGCTGATCTGCGTGGTGTGGGTCGGGTTCGACGATAACGAAGAGTTGAAGCTGGAAGGGTCGCAGTCGGCGCTGCCGATCTGGACCGAGTTCATGA
>CAYMTH010000888.1:1017-2354 GCA_964393235.1 uncultured Solibacteraceae bacterium
GGACCGTTCCCGATGCCGGATGGCGTGGTCGCCGTGCCGGTGGATCCGGCGAACGGGCTGCTGGCCTCGGCCGGCGCGACGAACGCGAAGAACGAGGTTTTTGTCACCGGGACGCAGCCGACCGGCGTTTCCGGCGGAGGCTCCGGGACGCAGGTGGCCAGCTGGGACGCGCCGGCCGATGCCGGCGGCGCGGCGGCGGCTCCGGCCTCGGAGAACCGCGCCCGGCCGCGGCGCCCCGTGGTGGCGCAGCAGCGTCCGAAGGAATCCGAAACCCCGGCGGCCCCGCAGGCGGCGCCGGTCGAGGAGAAGAAGGGCGTCTTCGGCCGGATCGGCGAGGGGTTCCGGCGCCGCGGCGGAAACTGAGGGCGGTCGCACGGCCGCTTGACTGTGGAGTTACACTGAGTCCAAAGGAGGTGCATGCATGAAACACCAGTTTGCCCCCCTCTGGTGTCTCGCGGCGGTACTTGGCGGGATGGGTGTGGCGGCGCAGCAGGCGAACAATGACGGGCTGCGGCTCCCCTCGCGAGATACGGCTCAGCCGGCGCGGCCGGCGTTGACGTTTGAACAGCGCGGCGACATCTTCATGGCGCGGAAGATGTACCGGGAAGCGGTGGAGTCCTATCAGCAGGCGGCTGACTCGGCGATCATCGCCAACAAGATCGGCATTGCGTTCCACCAGATGACGTACCTGCCGCAGGCGCGGAAGCAGTACGAGCGGGCACAGAAGCTCGACGCGAAGTACGCCGAGGCGATCAATAACCTCGGCACGATCTACTATGCCCAGAAGAGCTACCGGAAAGCCGTCAACCAGTACAAGCGGGCGCTGAAGTTGAACCCGAACTCGGCGTCGATCCACTCGAACCTGGGCACGGCCTATTTTGCCCGGAAGAAATACAAAGAGGCGCTCGAGGAGTACCAGACGGCGCTCTCGCTCGATCCCGAGGTGTTCGAGCACCGCAACGCCAACGGCGTATTGCTGCAGGAGCGCAGCGTCGAAGAACGGGCGAAGTTCCACTTCTACCTGGCCAAGACGTATGCGAAGTCCGGGCAGTCGGAGCGGGCGCTGCTGTACATGCGGAAGGCGATCGAGGAAGGGTTTAAGGAACGGCAGAAGTTCAACGAGGATTCGGATTTCGAGGCGCTGCGGCAGTTGCCGGAGTTTCAGGATCTGCTGAAACTGGAAGTGCGTGCGCTGTAGTCTCGTCCTGCTGCTGGCGGCGGTGCTGGCCGGGTGCGGGAAGCGGGACGGGAACGCGTTCCGGCGGATCGTTCTGACCCCGATCGAGGATCTGCGGAGCGCGGGCGGCCCGGAGGCGGCGGCGATGCAGCTGGCCGTC
>CAYMTH010000889.1:0-2349 GCA_964393235.1 uncultured Solibacteraceae bacterium
CAGCTCGAAACTCAGCAATCCCCCCGCGAACACCGGCGGGCTGAACGCCAGAAAAAACTGCCGCCCCGGCGCCGAACCCGCGCCCCGCTGCCCCCGCTTCGTCTTCCGCACAATAAACGCCGTGCCGATCCCGATCGCCAGCGCCACCTCGAACATCCACACCAGCAGCCACATCCGCGGATCCGTCTGCCGCCCCGCCACCAACGCCGCCACCAGCGCCGACACACCCATCGCCACGCCGCCCCACCCCGGTACCGCCGTGAACGACCCCGACCGCTCCATCGTCTCCCGGATGTACTTCAGGTGTTCCAGCGCGTGATCGCTGATCGCCACCGGACGCTGCGAACCCATGCCCCCATTCTCCGCCAAGCACTTTCTGCGGGCAAGTAAAGTCTATTCGAACAGCCGCCCCTGCGCCGGCCCCTCCCAGTCCGGCGGCCGGTACTCCCCGCCCCGCTCCGTCAACCCGTACCGCCCCCGCGCCGCCTCCACCCGCGCCTTCACCAGATCGACATACTCCCCCGCCAGATACGCGTCCCGCCCGTACCACGCCCGGTACTTCCCATACAGCGCCGGATACTCCCGCTCCAGCCACGGCAGAAACACCCGCCGCGCGCTGTCCCGCAAAAACAGCGGCTGCGCCCAGAACCCCCGCGCCCCCGCCTCCTTCGCCGCCCGCGCCACCGCGTCGATCGACGCCTCCCCGTCCGTAATCCGCGGCAGCACCGGCGACATCCCCACCCCGCAAAACACTCCCGTCGCCGCCACCGCCCGCAACGCCTCCAGCCGCAGCCGCGGCGCCGGCGCATACGGCTCCGTCTTCCGCGCCAGCCGCTCGTCGACCGTCGTCACCGTCATGCTCACGCGCACATCGTTCCGCCGCGCCAGCTTCCCCAGCACGTCCGCGTCCCGCCCCACCAGGTCGCT
Organism: uncultured Solibacteraceae bacterium; assembly: GCA_964393235.1. Classification (GTDB taxonomy): domain Bacteria; phylum Acidobacteriota; class Terriglobia; order Bryobacterales; family Bryobacteraceae. Next base: position 928 of record CAYMTH010000889.1, read on the forward strand.
CTTCGTGATCACCCCCAACCGCACGCCCTCCACCCGCCCGGCCATCTCCTCCAGCATCCGCCGCATCAGCCCGTACCGCCGCTCCGCCGGCTGGTAACAGTCCGTCGCCGTCCCGAAGGCCACGGAGTCCCCCGGCGCGAGCCTCCGAAGTTCGCGCCGGAACTCCCCCGCATCCCACCGCTTGGCAAAGATGCGCGTCTCAAACTCCTCCACCGGAAGCTCCATGAACTCGTGCGTATAGCGCGCATAACAGTAGCGGCAGCCATATTCGCAGCCGCGATAGGGATTCACGGTCCAGTCAAAAATCTGCCGTTTCCCAGAACACGAGCCAATGAAGCTTCTGGCAGGCAACTCCAAATACGTCACCCGGCGTTTCTGCTCGAGCGGCGCACTCTCGGCGGCCATCTTGGCGATGCCAATCAGAGGCATCTCCAGATATTCGCCTTTTATTCGCCCTCTGTCAAGGCGATTGCACTACGCCATCGTCACCGCGTCGATCGCCGTCAACCGCACCACGATCTTCGACTGCGCCTGGCTCCGCCCCTCCACAAACTCCAGCCCGAGGTTCGTCACCAGCATCCCGATCGTCTGCCCGTTCACGTAAACGGTGACGCCCTTCTTCTCCTTCGCGCTCGCCACCAGCAGGTCCATCATCGGGTTGCCCTGCCCGGCCTGCGCCGAAGCGGTCGCGGCGGCGCCGGCAAACGCGGCGATCGCGGGAATCAGTTGTCTGCGGTTCATCTTAAAGTCCTCCCATCAAAGTGCGATAAATTTCCATATCGTTAAACATCCCGTCGGTGCGCAACGCGTAGGCGCAGTGCATCTCCAGCACCCCGTCGCGAAACTCCATCTTCATCTCGTCCTTCGTCGGGACGTTCTTCAGCTTGATCGTCTTCAGCCCGTCCTTCAGCGCTTCCTTCCCCATCGGGTCGATCGCGATCGACCGCAGCGCCATGTTCAGCCGGTGGCAGCTCAAGTTGTCCATGAACCGCAGCGCCTCGGCGTCATTCGCCATGCTGTCCCAATCGACGACGTACTTCGCCGCCCCGCCGCAGATCTCCGTAATCTCTTTTTCCCGCTCCGGCAACGTCTTCTCGGTCAGGTCCCGGATCATCATTTTTTCTTGCAGTCCCATTCTGTTCTCCACTCGAAGTAGCGCGACCCCGAGCGGAAAATCATCATGGGCGCCGAATTTCCCTCAGCGCTTCCAAAAGGCGGCGACAGAGTATCCCCTGCCCCGCTAACCCCGGCCCGCCACCCGGTCCGCCTCGGCCCGCAACCCCCGCAGCGTCTTTTCGTCCTCCCCGGTCAACGCCCGCACCTTCCGCCGGCACACCGGTTCGAGCGGCACCCCCGCCCAACCCGCCATCAGTTTCGCCGACATCGGATACCCCACCGGCAGCACCTTCTCCGCCCACGTCA
>CAYMTH010000890.1:0-2346 GCA_964393235.1 uncultured Solibacteraceae bacterium
GAAGTTCGGCTACGCCGTCACCGGCACCGTCTCGCCCGCCCGCGTGCTCGCCAATAAAGGCGCCCGCCCCGGCGACGCGCTCGTCTTCACCAAGGCCATCGGCACCGGCGTTATTTCCACCGCCCTCAAGCGCGGCACGGCGTCGACCGCGCACATGGACGCCGCCATCGTCAGCATGCTGACGCTCAACGACCGCGCCTGCGCCGCCATGCTCCAGACCGCCGCCCGCGCCTGCACCGACATTACCGGCTCCGGCCTCATCGGCCACGCCCGCGAAATGGCCGCCGCCTCCGACGTCACGCTCGTCATCGACGCCGCCGCCGTGCCGCTCCTCCCCGGCGCCTACGACTACGCCGCCGCCGGTGCCATCCCCGGCGGCCTGCGCAACAACAAGGATTTCGCCGGCTGCGCCGCCGCCGCGCGCCCCGGCCTCGACCCGGTGCTCGAACTGCTCCTCTACGACCCGCAAACCTCTGGCGGCCTCCTCATCGCCATGCCCGAGGAGGACGTCGCCAAAATGCAGGCCCTCTACCCGCCCGCGCGCCGCATTGGCCGCGTCGCCGAACGCCGGGATACGCTAATAGAAAGCGAATGAACCCCATCATCATTGCCCTCGATTGCGAAACGGCCGCCGAGGCCCGCGCCCTCGCCGACGCGACCGCCGAGACCGTCGACTTCTACAAGGTCGGCCTCGAACTCTACGCCGCCTCCGGCATGACGTTCGTCGACGAACTCCGCGCCCGCGGCAAAAAGGTTTTCCTCGACCTCAAGCTCCACGACATCGGCGAAACCGTCCGCCGCGCCACCGCCCGCATCGCGCAAAGCGGCGTCAGCCTGCTCACCGTCCATGCCGAGCCGCAGGTGATGCGCGCCGCCGTCGCCGGCCGCGGCGCGAGCGACCTGAAGATCCTCGCCGTCACCGTACTCACCAGCCTCGACCAGGTCGACATCCAGGAGATGGGCTTCACCTGTTCGGTGCGCCAGCTCTTCGACCTCCGCGTGCGCAACGCCGTCCGCGCCGGCGTCGACGGGCTCGTCTGCTCCCCGCTCGAGGTCGGCGACGTGCGCCGCGTCGTCGGGCCGGAGAAGCTCCTGGTCACCCCGGGCGTCCGCAGCGCGGGTGCGGCCAAAGGCGATCAGAAACGCGTCGCCACCCCCGCCCAGGCCATCTCCGACGGTGCCAGCCACCTCGTCATCGGCCGGCAGGCCACCCGCGCCGCCGACCCCACCCGCGCCGTGCGCGAAATCCTCGCCGAACTGGGTTAAAAAAAAATCGATAGGCCGGAAGTGCAACCACTCGACAAGGGTGGTCGAGTGATGACACGGTCCACAGATCATTGATTGGTAAGCGCTTATCGATATGCTGTCATCCACCAGCCTAGGGTGCTTGAGGAAAGCTCCTTTGGATTCAACGGCTTACCCCGTTGACCTCAATTTTTCAATCTGCTAACAATGGCGATCATCTGAGTGTTTATTCCTGACAGGGAGTAAAACTTGCAGGTTGTCTCGGTTCGGCCGCCAACCATGGCCGAACTGGATTGGGGAACAATACATGATCAACACTGGCTTACGGCTGCTGGGAGGACTTCTCCTGGCGGCGACTCTTGCGTTCGGCCAGTCGACGACTTCGGTGACTGGACTGGTCACGGATCCGTCGGGCGCAGTTGTGCCGAACGCCGCTATCGAACTCTTGAACCTGGACAACGGCACGAAGCGTGACACGACTTCGGATGCCACCGGCGCCTACTCGGTGCCGCAACTCGCGCCGGGTGCCTACCGCATTACCGCCAAGGCCCAGGGCTTTTCCACCGCCGTTATCAACGACCTGCGCTTCCTGGTGAACACGCCGGCCACCGTCAACATCAAGCTCGAAGTCGGCGCGGTCGCCGACACCGTCTCGGTCTCCGCCGAAGCCGTGCAGTTGAACACCGTCGACGCCTCCGTCGGCAACTCCTTCGGCACCAAGCCGATTCTCCAGCTCCCCTTTGAAGCCCGCAACGTCGCCGGCCTGCTCTCGCTGCAGCCGGGCGTCACCTTCGCCGGCTCGAACGCGGAAAACAGCTACCGCGGCGGCAACGTTAACGGCGGCAAGAACGATCAGGCCAACGTCACCCTCGACGGCGTCGACGTCAACGACCAGCAGAACCGCGACCCCTTCACCAGCGTCCTCCGCATGACGCTCGATTCGGTCCAGGAGTTCCGCGTCGTCACCACCAACGCCAACGCCGAACTCGGCCGCAGCTCCGGCGCGCAGATCTCGCTCGTCACCCGCTCCGGCACCAACGAGCTCCACGGCGCCGGCTACTGGTTCGTCCGCAACAAGGCCACCAACGCCAACAGCTTCTT